>CABSNX010000123.1 GCA_902479205.1 uncultured Collinsella sp.
CGTCGGCAGCGTCAGATGTGTATAAGAGACAGGATGAAGAGCGCGAGGACGATGTGCTCGCAGAGGTCGATACGGCGGATTCCGAGCAGCCGAAAGCCGAGCCCGCAGCAGACGCGTTTGTCAAGCCGGTCGAGGCACCCATTCGGCAGGACGAGGCCGACGAGCCGACCATATCCACCGAACAGTTTGGTGTCGTGGCACCGCTGCTCGCACCGACGCCCGCGTTCGCAGCTGCTGCGCCCGCTGACGCCGCGAACGAACTCGCGCCTGCCGCAACCGCGTATTTGCGCGCACTGCTCGAGCAAAACGCAGCGCAAGCGACATCGGCAGTGGAGAGGTCGGGGCAGAGCGAGGATATGCTCGTCGACAGCATCAACGAGGCGCTCTTTGACCTGGTGGGTGACACCGTTATCGAGTTTGGAGCGGCAGGACCGCAGATTATCGAGGACTACGAAGCAGACGTGAGAGGATACCTAGACCATGAGTGATACCGCATCCGCAGCACCCCGTGTGCCCAAGCGCGTCGCCGCCGTCATTCTCAACTCGCTCAAGGGCGGCGTTGTCCCGCGCATCGGCCTTCCTTACATCACCGTAGGGCGCGAGGTCGAAATCCGCGCCCTGCTCACCGATCTGAGTCTCATCGCCGACGGCGGCGCGAGCTTCCGCTTTCTGGTCGGTCGTTACGGCGCCGGCAAGAGCTTTTTGCTCCAGACCATCCGCACGCACGCCATGGGCGAGGGATTCGTCGTCGCCGATGCCGACCTATCCCCTGAGCGCCGCCTGCAGGGCGGCCAGGGACAGGGCCTTGCCACCTACCGCGAGCTCATCCGCAACATATCGACCAAGACGCGCCCCGAGGGCGGTGCGCTCAACCTTATCCTGGATCGCTGGGTCGCCTCGTGTGCCGATGCCGACGAGTCTGCCGTCAATGCCCAACTGGCCCCGCTCGAGGAAATGGTCCACGGCTTCGACTTCGCCCGCATGCTCCGCCGCTACCGCGCGGCCGTATCCGAGGGCGACGAAGAAGCTATGAGCCGCGTGACCAAATGGATTCGCGGCGAGTACCGCACCAAGAGTGAGGCACGCGCCGAGCTGGGCTCCTCGACCATCATCAGCGATGACGACTGGTACGACTACGTTAAGCTCATTGCGCGCTTTTTGGTCTGCAGCGGCTACAAGGGCATGCTGGTGCTCATCGACGAGCTCGTGAATCTGTATAAGATTCCCAACGCCATCACGCGCCAATACAACTACGAGAAGATCCTGACCATGTACAACGACACGCTCCAGGGCAAGGCGCAGTACCTGGGCATGATCATGGGCGGCACGCCAACCTCCATCGAAGACCGCCGCCGTGGCGTGTTCTCCTACGAGGCCCTGCGAAGTCGACTCGCTCAGGGCCGCTTTGCACGCGAGGACCTTAAGGACATGCTCGCGCCCATCATCCGCCTGCAGCCACTCACCTACGAGGAATTGCTGGTGCTGATCGAAAAACTCATGCAGATCCATGCCGGATACTTTGGCTGGACGCCCACGCTTACCGAGAACGACTTGGTAGACTTTCTCAAGATTGAGTTTGGCCGCGTGGGAGCCGATACGCACCTGACGCCGCGTGAGGTCATCCGTGACTTTATCGAGCTGCTCGATATCCTGTGCCAGAACCCCGATGCAAACGTGGCCGAGTTGCTGCAAAGCGTCGGCGGCGACGCGCTGGCACCGGCAGCCGCAACAGGCGACACCGGCACCGCAGACGGCGACCGCAACTTCGCCGAATTCACCATCTAACCTACCAAAAAGGGACAGGTCTATTTTGGCAGCTTTTATCTGCACAAACGTTGAGACAGCAATGCAGCAAACCATTGCCAACCGCATTGAGAGGTTCGTATTTGAGGGGAGGCCCCGTGAACGCCTTTGACCGATATGCTCCGTTTATCCAAGACTTCATCTACTCCCACGATTGGGAGAGCCTGCGCTCTATCCAGGTTACGGCGGCAGATGCCATCTTTAACACACAAGACAATGTGCTCCTAACGGCATCCACAGCTTCCGGCAAAACCGAGGCAGCCTTCTTTCCCATCCTGACCGAGTTTTGGGAGAACCCGCCCGCGAGCGTGGGCGCCCTCTACATCGGCCCCCTCAAAGCGCTCATCAATGATCAGTTCGTCCGCCTCAACGACCTCTGCGAAGAGGCCGATATCCCTGTCTGGCACTGGCATGGCGATGTCTCGCAGTCGCACAAGGCTAAGCTCATTAAAAAACCGAGCGGCATCTTGCAGATTACACCCGAGTCACTCGAAGCGCTTTTAATCCATAAGCACATGGCGATCCCGCGCATGTTTTGCGACCTGCGTTATGTGGTCATCGATGAGGTCCACTCGCTCATGCGCGGCGACCGTGGCGGGCAGACGCTCTGCCTTATCGAGCGACTCTCGCGCATGGCCGGCGTGCAGCCCCGTCGCATTGGCCTTTCCGCTACCATCGGCGACCCCGAGCGCACGGGCGCTTTTCTCTCACAGGGAACGGGACGCGACTGCGTTATCCCCCGTTTTGAGGAGCCGCGCCGCGTGTGGCGCATCTCCATGGAGCACTTCTACAACTCGGGTCCCCAGGCACAGCAGCGGGGATTCGAGAGCATGGGTCCTCAAGAGGCCGAAGTGCTTGCGTGCGAGCGCATCGAGGCGGCATCCGCGGCACTGCCCGCCGGCGCCCAAGACATGCGTCACAGCGGACAGCTCACACAAGAGGAGCGCCGTCAACGTCGTGAGCGGGCACGGGGCAAAGCCGCTCCCAAGGACCGCCAAACTTCCTCGGCCCCCGAGGGCGAAGTCGACATCCCGCGAGCGACCGAGCAGGCGCTTCTCAACCCCACCGACACCGCGCCCGAAAACGCCGATCCCGGCATGGGCTATATCTTCGAACACACCCGCGGGCGCAAGTGCCTGGTCTTTGCCAACTCGCGCGAGGAGGCAGAGGCCGTGTGCTCCATGCTGCGCAGCTACTGCGAGAGCCAGCACGAGCCCGACCGCTTTCTCATCCACCACGGCAATCTTTCGGCATCGCTGCGTGAGACGGCAGAAGAGCTCATGCGCGACGAGGAGCAGGCACAGACGACCGTCACCACCTCTACGCTGGAACTCGGTATCGATATCGGCCGTCTGGAGCGTGCGTTTCAGATCGACGCGCCGTTTACCGTCAGCTCCTTTTTGCAGCGAATGGGCCGCACGGGGCGCCGCGATCTTCCGCCCGAGATGTGGTTTGTCATGCGCGAGGAAGAGCCCGAGCCGCGCACGATGATGCCCGAGACCATTCCGTGGAAGCTCTTGCAGGGCATCGCGCTCGTACAACTCTATCGCGAGGAAAAGTGGGTCGAGCCGCCCGAGCTCGATCGACTCCCCTACAGCCTGCTCTACCACCAGACTATGTCGACGCTTGCCAGCACCGGAGAGCTCACGCCGGCAGAGCTTGCCCAGCGTGTGCTCACGCTCAGCTATTTCCATCGCATCTCGGCCGATGACTATCGCGTACTGCTGCGTCACCTCATTAAGATCGACCATATCCAAGTCACCGAGGGTGGCGGGCTCATCGTGGGTCTCGCGGGCGAGCGCATCATTAACAACTTTAAGTTCTACGCTGTGTTCCAGGAAAACGAGGAGTTCACCGTTCGCAGCGAGTCGGCCGAGTTGGGCACGATCGTCAATCCGCCACCGCCCGGTGAGCGCATCGCCATCGCCGGACACTGCTGGATTGTCGAGGAAGTGGACTGGAAGCGCCACACCGTCTTTGCCACGCAGGTCAAGGGCCGGGTGCCGGCCTACTTTGGCGACTGCCCCGGCGACATCAATACACACGTACTCGAGCGCATGCGCAAGGCGCTCAACGAGCACGCGGCGTATCCGTACCTTATGGGTAACGCGCGGGCCCGCTTGGCGCAGGCTCGTCATACGGCCGAGATTTCGGGCGCGGGAACTAAACCGCTCATTAACCTGGGCGGCGATACCTGGGTGCTCTTCCCCTGGCTGGGCAGCTACGCCTTTTTGGCCCTCGAGCGCATGCTCAAGATTAAATGTGCCGCGGAGTTGGGCCTTCGCGGACTCGACCCATCACGCCCGTACTTTATGCAGTTTAAGATGAAGGCCGACGAGGAGACGTTCTTTGAGGTGCTCGCCGCCGAGGCCGAGAAGGACTTCGATCCCATCGAGCTCGTCTATCCCGGCGAGGTGCCTTATTTTGACCGCTACGACGAGTTTGTTCCCGAAGAGCTCGTGCGCAAGGGCTTTGCCGAAGGCGTGCTCGACATAGAGGGCATGAAGCAGCGTGTCCGCAGCTGGAGCGACCACACATAAAACCAGTCTTTTTGGGACGGGGAGACTTACTTGTCGTGAAGGGCAGTGCCGAGGAAGTCGACGTCAAAAGGCACGGCTTCGGCAAAGGCATAGTCGCCGTCGCTGGCGATGAGCAGGTAGTTCTCCTCGCTGCCGAACTCTGTATCGCCACATGGGACCACCCAGGCGCGGGCGAATACCTCGAGTGCCGTGGCGACGCAATCGCGCAGGAACGTCACGTCGCTCCCCCTGGTCGCACTCACGATATTGGCAACATAGATGCCCCCGGGGTTCAGGCTACCTCGCACCAAACGCAACGCCTCAACCGTCGCCAGCTCGCGTACGGGCTCGGCACCGCCAAAGCAATCGCTCACGACCACGTCGTAGCGACGATGGCCCACGCTCGTCACACCCAGATACGAGCGAGCCTCAGCGGTAATCACTCGCAGGCGATCGCCCACCGTGCGCTCCAGCTCGTCCAGGTAGAACCAACGGCGCGCCAGGCGCGTAATCTCGGCATCGTACTCAACGACGTCCATGCGCAAGCTCTCGTGCGACATCAGTGCAAACTTGGGATAGGCAAACCCGCCGCCGCCCAGCATGAGCATACGGTCGATACCATGCCCGTAAGCATCACGCATTGCGTCCTCAGCCTCAAACACGTCGTCAAACGCGCGATAGTACGCAAAGACGGGCTCCGCCCAACGCTCGCCAACGTAGCTTGCGCTTTGGTAAACGCCGCCTTGCACCAATACACGGACTTCGTCGCCGCCCTCATCGTGCACGCGTTTCACACGCGCCAACCCATTGCGGGTTCGCGCAACCTGCAGACAGGCAGCACGGACAGCGACAGCGGCCGCGCCAAGCGCCGCGGCCCCCAGAGCAACGCCGGCAACGACGCCGGCAGAAACACTCGGCTTGTTCATCTAGAGCTCCTTTTGCAGATAAAGGCCATGGTCATAAAATCCAAGATGACGATAGTACTCACGTGTGCCAATCGCGCTAATCACGTTGATACGCGCATAACCCGCATCCCGGGCAATCTCGCACGCACGCTCTACGAGCAAACGCCCCAACCCGTGATGCTGCGCCGCCTGGCCTTGATCGCCCACGCGCGCCGCCATGCCATACACGTGAACCTCGCGAATCATCGCCTCGTCCGACACCGTCGGCAACTCGTCCGCATGCGCGGCAACAAACGCGCGGTCGGGCAGCGACAGGCGCAAAAAGCCCGCGATTTTGCCCTGCGGTGTCACCCACTGCAAAAAGCGCTCGTGCGTCACCGGCGTCTCGTACGCCACTTCCTCGTCAAGGGTCAACTCGTCCAGGTCGGCACCCGCCGTGCTGATCTCGCGATAGCGAATCTCACGCACCGTCGCACCGTCACCCCGAGCAGCCAGGCGGTTCTCAACGAGCTGGCGCAGGTTGGGTTTCTTGTTGCCCACCATGATGTCATCGGAGCTAAAGTCGCGGATCATGCGGCTGATGCGGCAGAACGCCGGCGTCACCACGATGTCGTCGGCCAACACATCGAGCAGCTCGTCCTCGGTATAGGGGCGCCACTCGCCGCGCTCATAGCAGC
>CABSNX010000124.1 GCA_902479205.1 uncultured Collinsella sp.
ACGCCCATGAGGTAGCGCGGCTTGTGCTTAGGCATGTACTCGGAAACCAGCGGCGCCAGCGTCTCGAACATAGTCTCGTGGTCCTCGCCCACCGAGTAGCCGCCGATGCCGTAACCGGGGAAGTCGCCGCACTCCTCCAGATGGCGCAGCGAGCGCAGGCGCAGATCCAGATGCATGCCACCCTGGACGATGCCAAAGAGCGCCTGGTCATCGCGGGTGTGAGCCTTGTAGCAGCGCTCGGCCCACATACTCGACAGCTCAACGGCGCGCTCAACGTAGGCGCGCGTGGCGGGATAGCCCGGGCATTGGTCGAGCTGCATGCAGATGTCGGAACCGAGCTTCATGGCGATTTCCATGTTGTCCTCGGGCGTCCAGAACACATGGCGGCCGTCGTAGTCGTTGACGATAAAGCGCACGCCCTCGTCGGTGAGCTTGACGGCGTCGTTGTGGCTGAACACCTGGAAGCCGCCCGAGTCGGTAAGAATGGGGCCATGCCAGTTCATAAACTTGTGCAGTCCGCCCAGCTCGGCGATGGTGTCCTCGCCGGGACGCATGGACAGGTGGTAGGTGTTGGCGAGCACGATCTGCGCACCGAGCTGCTTAACGGTCTCGGTGGGGATGCCCTTGACGTTTGCCTTGGTGCCCACGGGCATAAAGATCGGCGTCTCGATGTCGCCGTGCGGGGTGTGCAGCACGCCGGCGCGCGCGTGCGTCGTCGGGTCCTCGGCGATCAAGTCGAATTTAAAAAGGCTCTGGTCCATAAACTGGAACTCCTTGGTTGCGGTTCATACGCAAACCATTATACGGGCAACCCACAAAGAGCACCGACTCGACAGAAACTAGTGCATTAGGATCAGGTTCCCGAGCCGGTCGTTGGGGACACTCTTCAGCGCCATCTTGCAAAGGAGCGTCCCAATCTGCCGGCACTTAGGGACTGTCCCCAAGTGCCGGCAAGAGTGTCCCTTATGACTAGTCATTTAAGAACGTCCCCAACGACTACGAGATCATCTCCAACAGCCAAGGCAACGCCGATGCTCTGGCGACGTCAGCGAGCGGTCGCCCTGGTGACCGCGCAGCGTCGAGCCGTTACGCGGTTTGGAAAAACCGCGTAACCCCTAAGGACGCTGGCCCATGCCACCCTCGAGGGTGACGGTCTCGCCGTTCATGTACTTAAAGTCGGGACCGCAGAGCTGAACGACCACGCGGCCGATTTCCTTCTCGACGTCGCCGTAGTGACCAGCCGGCGGCATGTGGACGTTGGCCTTGAACGCCTCGGGGTAGGCATCCTGGAAGTTCTCGAGCGCAGCGGTCCAAGCAAGCGGGCACACGATGTTGACGTTGATGCCGTCCTTGCCCCACTCGTTGGCGGCAACGCGGGTCAGGCCGCGGATGCCCTCCTTGGCGGCAGCATAGCTGCACTGGCCATAGTTGCCAAACAGGCCGGCGCCCGAGGCAAAGTTGACCACGGAGCCCTTGGTCTCCTTCAGGTGCGGATAGGCCTTCTGCATGTACAGATAGGTAGCATACAGACCGGAGTAAATGGCCAGGTTAAACTGGTCCATGGTGTGATCGGCGATGGTCACGCCCGAGGCGCTGGCCTGAGCATTGTTGACGACGGCGTCGATGCGGCCGAACTCCTCAATGGCCTTGTCGATGACGTTCTGGACGACGGCCTCGTTGTCCTGACCAGCTGAGACATCGGCCTGAACAGGCAGAACCTTGACGCCGTACTCGGCCTCGAGGGACTCCTTGGCAGCCTCGAGCTTGGCAACGTTGCGGCCGGTAATAACGAGGTTTGCGCCCTCCTTGGCAAAAGCGATATCGATGCCGTAACCGATGGAGCCAGCGGAACCGTCCTTGAGCGTGGCCTTGCCGCCGCCGGTGACGATCACGGTCTTACCAGTGAAAAGTCCCATACAAAGTCCTTTCGAATCGCGACGGGCACGCCCGCCGACTGCGCGTATCCAACTTCACGCGCCAAAAGCTGAAATGCAACTTTAGCGTGTTCAAGTGAAAAATAAAGACCGCAGCAGGCGAACGGCGCAACGTCATTCGGCGAAGGGATTGTCAAGTACAAACTGGATAAAGCGGCCGAGTTGTTGTTATCAGATCGAGCCATCGAACACGTTTTGAAACTTTGCTGCGGCGCGCGGGGTGTCGGCGCGAGACTTTATCATAGGGTGACAAACAACGATGAGGAGCACATGCCTATGACAGACGAGCTGGACCCCCAGACTCAACAGCATATTGATGATCCCGCAGACGTCACCGCAGATACTGACGCTGTGACCTGCGATGGTATCGACATCGACGACCCCATCTTGGACGAAAGCGCTACGGCGGAAACCCCCGAAACAGAAAACGCCGATGAGCAAAACGACGATGCGCTCGCTCAGGACGACGCCCCTGTACAGGACGACGCCCCGCAAGCTGCGGGCCCCATCGAGGTGTCTTCGGAAGAAGAGCTCGATGCCGTCATGGACTCCATGATGGACGCCGTCAAAGCGATGAAAGACGCCGTGTCCGATGCCGATATTGATGCCGAGGAAGAGGAGGCTGCCGAGGCCGCCTCGACCTTTGTGCCCGGCGAGACTCCGGTTGCCGACCAGGGCAGCACCATGCCCTCGTTTCTGCAGCTCGAGCACCCCACGATTGGCGCCGATGCGGTCGATCCGCACGCAGCAGGCTTTTCTGTGGTCGAGGGCGGTACCGGCAATATCGCCGCGCCGCAGGCTGCCGATGCGGACGCTGCCGACACCGCTCGCCCGACCGCCCCGCACTACCCCGCCGCGAGCCACGATCTGGGGACCGCTGTCTCGAACACTGCGAACGCCGTGGGCACCTTTATCGCCCAGGGTGCCTCGGCCATGCGCGAGATGAACGCCGCGAAAAAGGCACTTGCCGATGCCCGCGCCCACCTGGCCGAACTTGAGCAGCGCATTACCGATCAGACCGAGGAACTCGAGACGCGCCAGGATATCGCAGGCCGCTACGACCAGATCGTCGCCGACCAGCGTCAGGCGATCGCCACAGCGCAAAAGACCGCTGCGGCAGCCGAGATTGACCGTGATGCCCACGCCGCCAAAGCGACAGAGCTCAAGAGTCAGTTCGAACAAATGAAGACAGAGGATGACGCGACTGAGCTCCGCCTGAAGGCCGCGCTCGACGCCGTGGAGGCCCGCGAGGCGAGCTCGCGCGAGACCGGCAACCGCCTCGTTCGACGTCTTGAGGATTCCAAGCGTATCCGCGACAAGGTGAAGGCCGAGCGAGACGCCGGCATTGCGGCCGCACAACAAACCGTCGACGCCACGCGCGCCCAGCTCGAGACGCTGCGTCATGAGTATGCCGAGCTGCAACGCAATCCCTCGGCAAATCCCGCCAGCTATACGGTGCGCACCAGCGAGCTCTCGATGCAGATCTCCGACACGGCAGATGCCCTGCGTAAAGCCGAAGAAGATGTCCCGCGCATCACCGCCGACCTTGAGCACTCGCTTGCCGCAGCCGAGCAGGCCGTCGAGCAGGCTCAAGCCCCCATTGCCGAAGCCAAACGCGCACACCAAGCCGTGACGACTGAGGCCGATGCCGCGCGCGACGAGTTGCAGACGGCGAAAACTGCCGCCACGACGCGCCAGCGCGAACTGCGCGAGAAGATCGCCGCCGAGGACAAGGCACGCCGCGACCAAGAGCAAAGCATCGCCAACGCCCAAGCAGATGCCGCACATGCACAGTCGATCATCGAGCAGGCGACCGAGGTACATGACCATCCAGAGATCACTGAGTCGCTTGCAGGATCCTTGGCCCGAGACAAAGCCGAACACGCCGAGACCGAGCGAGAAGTCGCCCAGCTCGAGGCCACCGAGGACGCGGTGCGCGAGCGTACCCGCGACTCACGCATCAAATTCACCGGCGCCATCGTCTGCATCGTCGCCGCAATCCTGGTGATCATCGCAATCTGGCTGTTCGCAAGCAAGTAGTCGTTTAAGAACGTCCCCAACGACTATAAGAACGTCCCCAACGACTACTTTTCGCCAGCAACGCAAACGCCGATGTTATGGCAGAGTCAGCGAGCGGGTCGCATTTGAGACAAGGTGACGTGAAACGAAAGGGCGCTGACCTTCTGGTCGCGCCCTTGAAGTTGAACGTCAGATTGTCCAAATGCGGCCCGCGCAGCGTCGCCCGGTCCGCCGTTCGGCAGAACGGCGGAATCTTCCTGGTCATGCCGCCGAAGT
Organism: uncultured Collinsella sp.; assembly: GCA_902479205.1. GTDB lineage: Bacteria > Actinomycetota > Coriobacteriia > Coriobacteriales > Coriobacteriaceae > Collinsella. Next base: position 4,230 of record CABSNX010000124.1, read on the forward strand.
TGAAAGGCAGATTGCCGCTCTGGCGGGTTTGCAGCGTCGAGCCGTTACGCGGTTTGGTAAAACCGCGTAACCACTAGTTTGGTACCTTGACATTTATTTCTCACGCTCCTAAATTAGTTAGGCACAAAACAATTCCACTACCTAACTAAAGAAAGGAGCGAAGCTTAGATATGTGTGTTGAACCACTCGCCTATCCGCATGAACCCGGCGGCGACCCCTCACGGCCGGCAGACGAGCCCGAAACCCAGTCCAAGGAGGACCGTCTCGCCAAGAGAATCCTCCATGGGCTGGGGTTTTGCGGCCATTACATGCATTTTCATGGCGGAGGCGTGTCCGGCAAGGCGCCCATCATCTGCCTACTGGCCAAGCAGCCCGGCGGCGAGATGTCGCAGCAGGAACTCGGCATGCACTTTGACCTCAAGCCGGGGTCGCTTTCCGAGATCCTGTCCAAGCTCGAGGTCAACGGCCTCATCGAGCGCAGCCGTAACCCCAAGGATCGACGACAACTCACCATTCGCTTGACCGAAACCGGCCGGGAAAACGCCCGCATCGACCAGGCGGCCCGTATCCGCTTTAGAGAGCGCGCCTTTAGCGCGCTCACCCATGACGAGCGCGAGGACCTCGCCGAAATGCTCGATAAAATCCGCGTAACCTGGGAGGAACTGGATGATTAAAACCCTCATGGGCAGCATCCGCGACTATATGAAAGTCACTGTTGCCACGCCATTGCTCGTGCTTGGCGAGGTGCTCTGCGAGATGCTGATTCCATTTATCACCGCCAACCTGATCGACGCCATCAAAGACGGCGCCACCGTAGCCGAGATGCTTCCCACCGCGGGCTTTTTGGTGCTCATCGCGCTGACATCGCTGGCTTTTGGCGCCGCTGCCGGCGTCACCTGCAGCCACGCGAGTTGCGGCTTCGCCAAGAACCTGCGTAACGACCTGTTCTACAAGATCCAGACGTTCAGCTTTGCCAACATCGATGAGTTCTCGAGTTCCTCGCTCGTCACGCGTCTGACCACCGACATCAACAACGTGCAGCAGGCCTTTATGATGATCATCCGCATCGCCGTGCGCGCGCCGTTGGTATTGATCTTCGCCTTTACCATGGCATTCATCATGGGCGGCAGCGTCGCCATGGTCTACCTGGTCATCATTCCGCTGCTGGGCTTTGGACTGTTCTTTATCATCTTTAAGGTGCGCCCCATCTTCTCGCGCGTGTTCCACAAGTACGACGCCCTTAACGAGTCCGTCGAGGAAAACGTCACCGGCATGCGCGTGGTCAAGAGCTATGTGCGCGAAGACTTTGAGAAGGAGAAGTTCGCGACCGCCGCACGCGACGTCCAGATGGACTTCACCCGCGCCGAGAAGCTGCTGGCCTTTAACAACCCCATGATGAACATCTGCGTCAACGGCGCGTTTGTCGTCATCATCTACCTGGGCTCCAAGCTCATTATCACGAGCCAGGGTACGCTGTTCGACGTGGGCCAGCTCTCCTCGATCTTTACCTATGGCTTCCAGATCCTTATGAGCCTGATGCAGCTGTCGATGATCTTTGTCATGGTGACCATGGCCGACGAATCGGCGCACCGCATTACCGAGGTGCTAGCCGCCGAGCCCACGAGACCGATCAGTATCTCGTATGCCGTCTTCTGCTTGAAAAAA
>CABSNX010000125.1 GCA_902479205.1 uncultured Collinsella sp.
GTATAAGAGACAGCCTCGCTGGGGAGGTCGAACATCGTCTGCTGCAGCACGTCCTCGCAGATGGAGCGCAGGCCGCGGGCGCCGGTCTTGCGGGCAAGCGCCATGCGGGCGATCTCGTGCAGGGCGGCGTCCTCAAACTCAAGCTCAACGTCCTCGAGCTGGAACATCTTGCGGTACTGACGCACCACGGCGTTCTTGGGCTCGGTCAGGATTGACACCAGATCGTCCTCGTCGAGCGCCTGCGTCTGGGTAACGACGGGCGTACGTCCCACAAACTCGGGGATCATGCCAAAGGCGTTGAGGTCCTGCGGGAGCACCTGACGCAGCAGGTCGTTCTCGTCGACCGAGGTGGGGCCGGCGATCTCGGAGTTAAAGCCCACGCCCTTGTTGCCCACGCGGTCGGCGATGATCTTGTCCAGACCCACAAAGGCACCGCCGCAAATAAACAGGATGTTGGTCGTGTCGATCTGCAGCAGCTCCTGCTGGGGATGCTTGCGGCCGCCGGTGGGCGGAACGCTTGCCACCGTGCCCTCAAGAATCTTAAGCAGCGCCTGCTGAACGCCCTCGCCCGAAACATCGCGGGTGATGGAGAGGTTCTCGGCCTTTCGGGCGATCTTGTCGATCTCGTCCACGTAGATAATGCCAACCTGCGCGCGCTCGATATCGCCATCCGCAGCGTTGATGAGCTTGAGCAGGATGTTCTCCACGTCCTCGCCCACGTAGCCGGCCTCGGTGAGCGCGGTGGCATCGGCGATGGCAAACGGCACCTCGAGGATGCGCGCGAGCGTCTGGGCGAGCAGGGTCTTACCGGTACCGGTGGGACCGAGCAGCAAAATGTTGGACTTGGCGAGCTCTACCTCGTCCATATCGTCGTCGAGCTGCGAACCCATGCCGTCACCAAAGGCAGAAACCGCGGCACCGCCCTCGATCACGCGGCGGTAATGGTTGTACACGGCAACCGACATGGCGCGCTTGGCGTCCTCCTGGCCCATGACATAGGCCGAAAGCTCATCGTAGATCTCGTGCGGCGTCGGCACGTGCGTGATGACCTGACGGGCATCGTCCTCGAGCTCAAAGCCCTCGGCCTCGGGATCCATGGCAGGCTGGGACGCAGCCTGGCCGTGATCGTTGAGGAAGCCCGGCAGCTTGCCGTTGCGGGCAGCGTCCATAAAGTCCGAAGCCAGCGACTCCTCCAGGATCTCGGAGCAGGCGGCGACGCACTCGTCGCAGATAAAGATGTTGGTCGGGCCCTTTACAAGGCGGCGAACCTGCCCCTGCTCTTTTCCGCAGAAGGAGCAGCGGATGGGGTTGCCGCTCTCGTCAAAGTTGTCCTGCATGTTACCGGCCATCCTAGGCGTCCTTCGCGGCGAGGTCGCGCGAGGTGACGATGCGGTCGATCAGGCCGTAGTCGAGGGCTTCGGCAGCGGTCAGGTAGTTGTCGCGCTCGGTATCGGCCTGGACCTTCTCGATGGGCTGGCCCGAGGCATCGGACAGGATCTGGTTGAGCTCGCGACGGGTCTTCTTGATCTCCTCGGCCACAATCTCGATCTCGGTCTGCTGGCCCTGGGCACCGCCGCTGGGCTGGTGAATCATGACCTTGGAGTGCGGCAGGCAGAAACGCTTGCCCTTGGCGCCGGCCGAAAGCAGCACGGCGGCCATAGACGCGGCCATACCGACGCAGATGGTGGAGACCTGCGGCTTAATGAAGTTCATGGTGTCAAGAATCGCCAGGCCGGAGTAGACCTCGCCGCCGGGTGAATTGATGTAGAGCGAGATATCCTTCTCGGCATCCTGGCTCTCAAGATGCAGCAGCTGGGCAACGACCAGGTTGGCGCTGACGGAGTTGATCTCCTCGCCCAAGAAGATGATGCGGTCGTTGAGCAGGCGCGAATAGATATCGTAGCTGCGCTCGCCGCGCGGCGTCTGCTCGATAACGTATGGCACGAGGGCGGAATCGAACTTAGCGATCATACGCATCTCCATTTCTCTCTTACGGACCAAATTGGTTCTAGATAAACGTACGGTGCCCGCATGCTATGCATTGGCTGGCACCGTACGAAGCAACCGGATAACCGGTGTATAACTTTACCCCATCACGGGCACACGCATGCGCTCGCGGGCAAGGTGGCGAGAATTACTCGGCGTCCTTGGCGGTCTCGTCGACCTCGTTCACCTTGGCGTTCTCGACCAGGTGGTCGACAGCCTTGGAGCGACGGATGGACTCGCGGACGGCAGGCATGCGACCATCGGCGATGAACTCGGCCTTGGAAGCCTCGACGTCCTTGACGCCGGCCTTCTCGAACTCGGCGTTGATGTCGTCCTCGGTAACCTCGATCTTGAGCTCACGAGCGAGGGCGTCGAGAGCCAGGGACTCACGGGCAACGTCGTTGGCCTGCTTGTGCAGGTCGCCGATGAACTGCTCCATGGTCAGGCCGGAAGCGGGCAGCCAGGTGTCCAGCGTCATGCCGCGGGCAGCGAGGTTGGACAGGAAGTTCTGGCCAAGCTCCTCAAAGACGGACTGCTCGTAGTCGGCGTCCATCTCCTCGAGCTGCAGGCGCTCGGCGAGAGCGGAGACGCAACGGTTCTCCTTCTCGGCCGGGAGGCGGGAAGCCTTGTCCTGCTCGATCTCAATCTTGATGGCGTCGCGCATGGCATCGATGCTGTCGAAGCCAAAGTCGGACTTGACGAGCTCATCGGTGAGCTCCGGGGTGTTGCGGACCTTGATGCCCTTGACGGTGACCTCGACGGTGTGGGTCTCGGCCTCCTCGCCCTCCTCGACCTCGTCGGTCCAGGTGACGGTCTTGACGTCGTCAACGTTAGCGCCGATCAGGGCCTCGTTGAACTCCTTGGGGTTGCTGTCGCTACCGGCGATGAACATACGGCCCTCGGCGGCGAAGTTGTCGGCGTTCTCGACGGCCTTGAGGTCGACGGTGACGTAGTCCTCGGCCTCGACGGCGCGACCCTCGACGTCCTCGAAGGTGGCACGGTAGTTGAGGAGCATCTCGACCTGGTTGTTGATCTCGGACTCGGTGACCTCCGCAGGGGGCATCTCGATCTCGACAGCGTCGAAGGAGGAGAGCTCAGCGGCGGGGCGCAGGGAGAACTCGACGGTGTAGGTGTAGTCCTCGTGATCCTTGGCGAGGTCGAGCTCCTTGTAGTCACCGTTCTTGGTGGGGACGATGTCCAGCTCGTTGAGGACGGCGGGCTCGTTGGCGGCGATCAGGTCGTTGGTGGCCTGAGCGAGGGTAGCCTCGGCGCCAAGAGCGGAGTCGATGACCGGACGGGGAGCCTTACCGGCACGGAAGCCAGGGAAGCGGTACTTCTTGGCGGTGTCCTTGTAGGCCTTCTTGATCGCGGCGTCGACGTCGGCGGCCGGGATGGTGACCGTAGCGGTGAGCTTGGCGTCCTTGACGTCAGAAGCGGTGATGTTCAACACGTTCCTCCTCATACTGCCCAGCTTATCTGAGGTGCTGGTACCTTTATGCAACAAGCGTCGCGAGGGCATAAACCGACGCGGGTGCGTTGGTGCGGGCGAAAGGACTCGAACCTTCACGGGAATCCCACCAGAACCTAAATCTGGCGCGTCTACCAATTCCGCCACGCCCGCATGAGCGCACAGACTAGGAATGATAGCAGATACGAACGACAAGCGCACGCACACCTTTTACAGGCTCACGACCTCACCATGAGTGCAAAAGGCGGGGCGAGCTACCCCGCCCCGCCAATTACGACTTGTTCGCTAACCCGCTACTCCCCCAGCAGGGCCTTCTCGGGCGTGATCGGCAGCGAGCGAACCTGGTGGCCGGTGGCGTGCGCCACGGCCGAGGCGACGGCGGCGAGCGGCGTGTTGATGACGACCTCGCCGATCGACTTGGCGCCAAACGGGCCCGTCGGCTCGTAGCTCGGCTCAAAGGCCACGCGAATGCTGCCGATATCCAGGCGCGTGGGCAGCTTGTAGCTCATAAAGTTGCCGGTACGCAGGCGGCCGCGGTCATCGTGCTCGACGATCTCGTAGAGCGCGTGACCGATGCCCTGGGCAATGCCGCCCTCGGCCTGGACGCGCGCGAGTGCCTCGTTGATCACGGTGCCGCAGTCCACGGCCGCCGCGTAGTCCACCACGGTCACCTTGCCGGTGGCCTTGTCGACCTCAACCTCGGCAATGCCGGCCATAAACGGCGGAGGCGAAACGGGCAGGCAGGCAGAGGCATGTGAGGTGAGCGCGTCGCCGCCCGCGATGTTCTTGACGCACAGGTTGGCAAAGTCGCGCAGCGTGAGGTAGCGGTTCTGCTCGCGCGCGGCACGCTCGTCGGACAGACGCACGTACTGGCCATCAAATACCACATCGGCGGTGTCCACGTCCCACATCTGGGCGGCCTTGGCGCAAATCTTCTCACGGAGCTCGGTCGCGGCGTTCTTGGCGGCAAGGCCCGTCACGTACGTACCCGAGCTCGCGTACGAGCCGGCGTCGAACGGCGACACATCGGTGTCCACGCCGCGCACCACGATCATCGAACTCTCCACGCCCAGCTCCTCGGCGGCAATCTGCGCCAGGATCGTATCGACGCCCATGCCGTTATCGGTGGCGCCGGTGCCGATGGTAATGAAGCCGTCCTCTTCAAGGCGCATGTCGATGCCGGCGATATCCACGTTGGAAATGCCCGATCCCTGCATGGTGAGCGCGCAGCCCAGAGCACGCACGCGATCGCCCAGGTCAACGGCCAGCGGCTTGTCGCGCCAGCCGATCATGTCCATTGCGCGTAGCAGGCAGCGGTCGAGCGCGCAGGCGTTGAGTTTCTCGTTGTAGTACTGCGGCATGATCTCGCCCTCGCGCACGATGTTCTTAAGGCGCAGGTCGGCGGGATCCATGTGCAGCATGTCGGCGAGCTCGTTGACGGCGCTCTCCACGGCAAACTGGCCCTGGGTGGCACCGTAGCCGCGATACGCGCCGCCGCGGTTGGTATTGGTGTAGACGGCGTCCCAGCTAAAGCGGCTCGCCTTCACGTGGTTGTAGATGGGCAGGCTCTTGTGGCCCGAGAGGCCGATCGTCGTGGTGGCATGCTCGCCATAGGCCCCGGCGTTGGACAGCGTATGCAGATCGATGGCCGTGATGGTGCCGTCGTTCATGGCGCCCAGCTTAACGGTCATCTGCATCTGGTGGCGCGAGTTGCCCGCGGTGATGGTCTCCTCGCGGGTATAGCAGCAGTAGCTCGGACGGCCGGTCTGCTGGGTAACGAATGCCACGAAGATCTCGCAGCAGCCCGTCTGCTTGGAGCCAAAGCCGCCGCCGATGCGCGGCTTAATGACCTGCACCTGCGACTGCGGAATGTCGAGCGACTGCGCGACCATGCGGCGCACGTGGAAGGGCACCTGCGTAGAGGTGGTCACCGAAATACGCCCGAACGCGTCGGTCGTCGCGAAGGCGCGAAAGGTCTCCATGGGTGCGGTCTGCGTGGCCTGGCTGGTGTAAGTGCGGGTAAAGACAATGTCGCTCTGGGCGAAGGCCTCGTCCAGGTTGCCAAAATCGCTGGTACCGCTGCACACCAGGTTGCGAGCAACGTCGCCGCCCTGCGGGAACATAAAGGTCACGTCGCCCTCGGGGTGGACCACGATGTCGTTATCGAGCGCCTTGGTAAAGTCGAGCAGCGGCTCGAGCACCTCATAGTCAACCTTGATGAGCTTGAGCGCCTTGTCGGCAGCCTCCTCGGTCTCGGCGGCGACGATCGCCACCTCTTCGTTTTGGTAACGGACGAGGTTCTCGAGGATCAAGCGGTCGTAGGGACTCGGCTGCGGATAGCTCTGGCCGGCGATGGTAAAGCGGCGCTTGGGCACGTCCTCGTAGGTGTAGACGCCCACCACGCCGGGCACCTTCAGTGCGCGCGACGTATCGATGG
>CABSNX010000126.1 GCA_902479205.1 uncultured Collinsella sp.
ATGTGTATAAGAGACAGAACCCACACCGTGCGTAAGACCGGAGATGTCGGAAATCTCCTTAGCCTGGACCCACTTGCCCTCCTCGGGGATGGGTGCGGGGCCGTGGTATGCACCCTTGGCAACGGGGCACATGTTCTCCACTTCCTGTGAGTACTGCATGCCTCTCCTCTCTATCGTGTTGGCGTCCCGTCTGGGGGTCGTGGCTGGCGATTGCCGGGCGACCCTTCGAAAGGGACATGACATGCAGCCCCTATAATACCGCGAAATGCACGGAATATTCGGTGAACGGCTCAGTTTTCGTAGCGAGAAGCGCGGAACTTTCAATTGAAGCGATTTAAATGAGATATATGCATCAGAAGCGCGTGTCCCATATTTGTCGTTTATGGTCAGCCTGCGGAAACGTCGCATTGTCTGACCTGTGTTGCAGTACCGTTCGCCGGCCGCTTGATGCCATTTGCCGTGCGCAGATGCCATTTTACGTGTTTGTTTTGATAGCACGCTTCAATCGTGGTGTATTGGAAGGCGCAAGTTGATCCCGCTGAAGGGGGTGCCGTGCAGCGCGTTTGGAGAACGGTCACCGGCTTTTACCATGTTTCGGCCCGTGGCACCGGAAAACAGATCATTTTTGAGACCGATGACGACCGGTGGGAGTTTTTGGAGCTGATGCGCGACTGCTGCCGCGATGCCGGTGTGACGGTTGTGGCGTGGTGTCTCATGAACGACTACGTGGATCTGGTGCTTTTGGATTACGAGGACGAAATGAGTGCAGCCATGCAGCGGCTACTGTTGACGTATGCTCGTCGGTTCAATAAGCGCACTGGGCGCGCGGGCTGCCTCTTTCGCGAACGTTTTGAGCGCCGCTCGCTCGATACCGACTGGCAGGTGATGGAGGCTATTCGCTCCGTGCATGCCAATCCGCAGGAGGCAGGTATTGCTCTGATCGAGCGCTATCCATGGAGCAGCTTTGACGAGTATCTACGGGCCTATGACAACGATATGACGAGGGGATTTTCCGACCCTTCTTGCGTGCTTGATCTTTTTGGTTCTGCCAAGTCCTTTATTGCCTATTCGCTTTCGACGCTCGACAGCCGTGAGCCGGCGATGCCCGATCTGGAAGAGACGGAGTGGGAGCGGTACGCCTTTGCCGAAAAGTTGGCGAAGGGGCTCGGGGTTCCGCTCCACGGGGTTAAAGCCGCATCGTCGGCGCAGCGCAACATCGTTATTCTTGGCTTGCACGATGCCGGTTTTACGGTGCGTCGGATTGAGCGATATACGGGGATTGGCAAAAGTACCGTTTCTCGCATTGTGCGCGCTTATGCGCAGGTGAACGCGCAGGCTGAGGGCTCGAAATAAAGGCAGAAAAGAAAATGGCCGAATCGCGAAAGTTAAGCGATTCGGCCAACTGAATTCTTCAGATTTGAGACAACTATTACTGATTATTTTGTCCCGTGAGCATGCCGTCGAGGGTGCGCCAGGCGAGCTCGGCGCATTTGACGCGGGCGGGCATGTGCGAGATGTCCTGGAGCTGGGCGGCCTCGTCCAGGTCTTCCAGGTCTTCCTCGGAGAGCTGCTCGCCACGGATCATGGCGAGGAAAAGCCCTGCCAGACGACGAGCCTCCTCGACCGTCTCGCCGGTGATGAGATCGGCCATGATGTCGGCGCTGGCCTGGCTGATGGCACAACCGTGACCGGTAAAGGAGGCCTCCTCGATCACGCCGTTTTCGACACGCAGCTGCAAGGTGAGCTCGTCGCCGCAGCTGGGGTTGATGCCGTCGTGCTCGTGCGTGGGGGCATCCATCTCGTACTTATAGTCGGGATGCGAGTTGTGCTCCATAAACGTGGTGGAGGTGTACAGATTACCCATTGAACGTGCTCCAAACGTGATGCAGGCCGGCGATAAACTTGTCGATATCGGCCTTGTCGTTGTAGAAAGCCACGCTGGCGCGGCAACAGGCAAGGTTCTCGACGCCTAGCCAGGTGAGCAACGGCTGCGCGCAGTGGTGACCGGCGCGGATGCAGACACCGTCCATATCCATGATGCTCGCGACATCGTGCGGGTGGATGCCCTTGACGTTAAAGCTGACGACGCCGTGGTGGTTGTCCCAATAGATGGAGCCGATGATCTGGACAAAGTCGAGCTGCATGAGCTCGCCCATCAGGTAGTGGACGAGTGTCTTCTCACGGGTCTGGATGTTTTCGTAGCCTACCGTGTTGACCAGGTAGTCAAGCGCCGCGCCCGTGGCGAAGATGCCGGCGGCGTCCTGCGTGCCGGCCTCGAACTTCTCGGGGACGGGCGCCCAGACGGCGTCCTGCTCGGTGACCGAGTCGATCATCTCTCCGCCGGTGAGCATGGGCGGCATGGCGTTGAGCAGGTCCATCTTGCCCCACAGCACGCCGATGCCCATGGGGCCCATGGCCTTGTGCGCGCTAAAGGCAAAGAAGTCGGCGCCCAGATCGGCCACATCGACCGGCATGTGCGGCAGCGACTGCGCGCCGTCGACGACCAGATAGCCGCCGTACTTGTGCACGAGCTTGCCGAGATTCTTGACCGGGTTCTCGACGCCCAGGACGTTAGAGACCTGACCCACAGCCAAGATCTTGGTCTTGGGGCCCACCTTGGACAGAACCTCCTCGGTCGTGAGCTGACCGGTCTTGGTGGGGTAGAGGTAGACGAGCTTGGCGCCGGTCTCGCGGCAGACCTGCTGCCACGGGATCAGGTTGGAGTGGTGCTCCATGATGGTGATGACGACCTCGTCGCCCGGCTCGAGGACCGTGGGCGCAAAGCTCTTGGCGACCAGGTTGAGCGACTCGCTCGTGTTGCGGGTGAAGACGACCTCGTTGGCCTGGGAAGCGCCGATGAGGTCGGCGATCTGCTGGCGCACCTTCGCGATGGCCTCGGTGGCCTCGACGGACAGCGAGTACAGGCCGCGTAGGGGGTTGGCGTTCATGCGCTGGTAGAAGTCGCGCTCGGCGTCGAGCACACAGGCGGGACGCTGCGCGGTGGCGGCGCTATCGAGGAAGGCGATCTCGGGGTGTTGCTGGAACAGCGGGAACTGTGCCTTGTAGGGGTTGGTCTCGATGTCGACGGTAGGCCAGCCGCGCGAGGCCTCGTCGCTGGCGTCGAGCTCCATAGGTTCCGGTGCGGTACAGGTATCGCATTTAACGTGCTCGGTGTCGATCATGCGAGCTCCTCCTCAAAGTTATCGATTAGGTTGTTGCCCAAGCGGACGACAGCGGCGCGGGTGCGCTCGTCAGTGGCGGAAAGTGCAGCGTCCTCCAGCTTGGCGCGGATGAACAGGTCCTCGGCGGCGTTTTGGTCAAGGCCGCGGCAGGCGAGGTAGAACAGCTGCTCGTCGCGGACGTGGCCGATGGTGGCGCCGTGGTTGCCGGCAACGTCGTCCTCGTCGCAGAGGATGACGGGAACGGTCTTGTTGTCGACGCCCTTGTTGGCTAAGAGCACCGTCTCGCGCTCGGTGCCGACGGCGCCCTTGCAGCCGTGCACGAGGTCGATGGTGCCGCGGTAGACCTTCTTGGACGTGCCAGTCAGCACGCCGTTGGCGTCGATCTCGCACTCGGTCTTGCGGCCGCGATGGCGCAGCTCGTAGTTAAAGTCGCGCACCTGCTGGCGGGCGCCCAGGTAATCGGTATCGATCGTCACCTTGGCGGTGTCGCCCAGCAGGTCGCCGGCAAGGCCGGTGGCGCTGGCGCCGGCGCCCAGGACGGTGTGCTGCACGTTGACGCGCGCGCCCTCGTCCAAGAACAGGCCGGTGTCGTCGAGCGCGATCCAGCTATCGTCGAGCGTCTGCGTGCAGGTTACGTTGACGGTGGCGTACTCGTGGGCGCACACGCGTAGCACGGAGCCCACGACGCCTTGGCCGGCAACGGGGGAGTCTAGGGCGATCTGCAGGTCGAGCGTTGCCTGCGGGCGGGCGACGACGTCGATGGCGGCAATCGCAACCGCTGCATCGACACCGCTCACGCGCACGGTAACCGTGGCGTGCTTGTATGCGGACACATCGATGACGATGCGCTTGGTGGCGTGGTCGGCTAGGTAGGTATAGGCAGCCTCGCCCATGCCGGTCTCGAAGGCCTCGGCAGGGGAGAGCTCCTCCTCGAGCTTGATGGCGCCGGCCTGGTAGACAGAGGTGGCGGGCACGTCGAGCTCGGTCTCGGGCGTGATGCGGGCACGATCGGCGGCGTCGCCGGGGGCGGAGGCGCGGCGCTCGGGGAAGCGCTCGGCCATGGCATCCATGGCGGCGTCGAAGGCGTCGGCCGAGCCGGCAAACTGCTCATCCAGCCCCTCGACTTCAACGGCCTCGGCGGGAGCGGTGGCAAGCTCGTCTGAAAGCTCGAGCTTGGTCTGGTTCATCTTGAGCCAACCCCAAGTGGCGGCCGGCATAGCGTTGACCTGCTCGAGCGTGGTGGCAGCGGTGTTGGTTTCCTGTTTCATTATCCGATCGCTCCTTCCATCTCGAGCTTGATCAGGTTGTTCATCTCGACGGCGTACTCAAGCGGCAGCTCCTTGGAGACCGGGTTGGCAAAGCCGTTGACGATCATGGTGCGGGCCTCTTCCTCCGAGATGCCGCGGCTCATCAGGTAGAACACCTTGTCGTCGCCGATGCGGCCGATGGTGGCCTCGTGGCCGATGTCGACGTTCTTGGCGCGGATGTCCATGGCGGGGATGGTATCGGAGCGGCTCTGGTCGTCGAGCATCAGCGACTGGCAGCTCACGGTTGCTTTGGAACCTTCGGCCTTAGGCGTGGCCACGATGGAGCTGCGGAAGGTCTGGATGCCGCCGCTCTTGGAGATACCCTTGGTCTCGACGGTCGCCGAGGTATCGGGTGCGTTGAGCACGACCTTGCAGCCGGTATCGAGGTTCTGGCCGGCGCCGGCAAAGGTAATGCCGGTAAAGCTCGAGCGGGCGCGACGGCCGTTGAGCACGCTCATGGGGTAGAGGTAGCCCACGTGGCTGCCGAAGGAGCCGCTGATCCACTCGATGTCGCCATCCTCGTCCACGCGCGCACGCTTGGTGTTGAGGTTGTACATGTTCTTGGACCAGTTCTCGATAGTCGAGTAGCGCAGATGCGCGCGCTTGCCCACAAACAGCTCGACAGCGCCTGCGTGGAGGTTGGCCACGTTGTACTTGGGTGCGGAGCAGCCCTCGATAAAGTGCAGGTCGGCGTCGTCCTCGACGATGATGAGCGTGTGCTCAAACTGGCCGGCGCCCTTGGCGTTGAGGCGGAAGTAGCTCTGCAGCGGAAAATCGAGCTTGGTGCCCTTGGGCACGTAGACAAACGAGCCGCCCGACCACACGGCGCCGTGCAGGGCCGCAAACTTGTGGTCGGTGGGCGGGATGAGCGTCATAAACTTCTCGTGGATGAGCGGCTCCCACTGCGGGTCGTGCAGGGCCTCTTCGATGCCGGAGTAGACGATGCCCATCTTGGACGCGGTGTCCTGCATGTTGTGGTAGACGAGCTCGGAGTCGTACTGCGCGCCGACGCCCGCCAGGTAGCTGCGCTCGGCCTCGGGGATACCCAGGCGCTCAAAGGTGTTCTTGATGTCGTCGGGCACCGACTCCCAGTCGTGCTTTTGGTCGGTGTTGGGCTTGACGTAGGTGACGATGTTGTCCATGTCCAGGCCCTCGATGGAGGGGCCCCACGTCGGGTCGGGAAAACGGTTGAAGATCTCGAGGGACTTTAAGCGCAGGTCGAGCATCCACTGCGGCTCGTCTTTCTTGGCGCTGATCTCGCGCACGATGTCGGGCGTGATGCCGGCGTCGAGGCGCTCGAATCCCTCCTCGCCATAGGTGAAGTCGTAGAGGCTGCGGTCGATGTCCGCGCTGTCTCTTATACACAT
>CABSNX010000127.1 GCA_902479205.1 uncultured Collinsella sp.
CAGCGTCAGATTTGTATAAGAGACAGCGCTATGGGTCAGGCCCACGACCTGCCGCAGATCAACATCTTCGACGAGCACGCGGTGGTCGTCGAGGGCTACGGCGAGTTCACCGGCATGAACCGCGACGAGTGCCGCGAGGCCGTCATCAAGTGGTTCGAGGAGCACGACCTGCTCGATCACGTCGAGGACCTCGATCACTCCGTCATGCACTGCTACCGCTGCGACGCCGCACTTGAGCCGTGGCTGTCCGAGCAGTGGTTTGTGGCCGTCGACAAGCTCAAGGGGCCGGCGCTTGACGCCGTTAACTCCGGTAAGGTTACCTTCCACCCCGCGCGCTGGACGCAGACCTACACCACCTGGATGGAGAACCTTAAGGACTGGTGCATTAGCCGCCAGCTGTGGTGGGGCCACCGTATCCCCGTGTTCTACTGCGAGGACTGCGGCTGGGAGGACGCTCTTACCGAGGACACCGACGTGTGCCCCAAGTGCGGCGGCCATCATGTGCATCAGGACGAGAACGTGCTGGACACCTGGTTCAGCTCGCAACTGTGGACCTTTGCCACGCAGGGCTGGCCGCAAAAGCCGGAGCTGCTCGAGGGCCATCACCCCACGACAGCGCTGGTCACCGCGCGCGACATTATCGCGCTGTGGGTCGCCCGCATGGTCATGAGCTCGCTGTACTTCCTGGACGAGGTGCCGTTTAAGGACGTCGTCATCTACCCGACGATCCTTGCCAAGGACGGCAGCCGCATGTCCAAGTCCAAGGGCAACGGTGTTGACCCCATGGACCTCATTGGCATGTACGGCGCCGACGCCATGCGCTTCAACCTGCTCACGCTGTGCACCAACAACCAGGACGTCAAGTTCGACGCGAACATTGACAAGAAGACCAAGAAGCTTATCGACAGCCCGCGCACCGAGCAGGCCAAGTCGTTTGTGACCAAGATCTGGAACGCCAGCCGCTTCCTGCTCATGAACATGGAGGGCTACACGCCCGGCGAGCCCGTTGTGGAGACGCCGGCAGACGCCTGGATGTTCAGCCGCCTGGCCAAGGCCGTCAAGATGGTCACCGAGGGCATCGAGAACTACACCTTTGGCGATATGGCCCGCGGCGTGCAGCAGTTCTTCTGGAACGAGGTCTGCGACTGGTATGTCGAGGTCACCAAGGCCCGCCTGAAGGGCAAGGGCCGTCTGCAGGCGCAGCGCAACCTGATCTTTGTGCTCGACACCTCCATTCGCCTGATGCACCCGCTCATGCCGTTTGTCACCGAGGAGATTTGGGACAACATGCCGGCGAGCGTGCTCGATCTGGACGCCGAGGGCAACGTGAACCGCGCCGAGGCGCTCATGATCGCCAAGTGGCCCGAGCCCGCCGACTACGCCAAGTATGTTGACGAGGACGCCGAGCGCGCGTTTGAGCTGTGCCGCGCCGTCGTTTCCGCCGCCCGCGCCACGCGTTCGCGTTATCGCTTGAGCCCCAAGGCCGAGCTCGACGTGGTCGTGCGCGCCGGTGCCGAGGACATCGAGAAGCTTGAGAGCCTGCGCTCGACCATTGAGCCGCTGGCCAACACGGCTTCGCTGGTCATGGGTACCGACGTCGAGAAGCCGGCCGCGAGCATCGCCGTGGTCGACAGCGGCGTTGAGGTCTTTGTGGTGCTCGAGGGTAAGGTTGATCTTTCAGCCGAGAAGGCACGCCTGGAGAAGGAGATCGCCGCGGCCCAGAAGGAGCTGGCCGGCTGCGAGAAGACGCTCGCCAATGAGGGCTTTGTGGCCAAGGCCGCGCCCGCGGTGGTTCAGAAGAAGAGGGACCGTGCAGCTGAGCTCAAGGAGATCCTGGCGGCACTGACTGCTCAGGTTGCTGACTTCTCGTAGGCGGTACGGGGGGACGCGGTTTGGGGCATTGCTCGCTACTGCGGACGGTCCTGCTCGCACGAAGGCCACATTAAGTGGCCTTCGGCTCGTGCGGAACTTGTATCGAGCAAAGCCCCAAACCGCTCCCATAGCGTTTACGTGGTTGTTTGCATCTGCCTGTTAGGGCCACTGGGTTGTGGCCTTGATCTCGCTGCAAAGCGGTGTTTGGCTGATATTTTGAATGGGAGGGGCTCGTTGTTGCTTACGGGCCTCTTTTTATGTTGAGGGGACTTTGGCTATGGCAAAGCGTTCTGGGTTGTATACGGTGCCGTTTGAGGTTCCGGAGCTTTCTTTTGATGAGGCTGTTGCACTTGCGGCCGATACGGGTAAGATCGCGCGTTATTCCACGCCGCTGCTCGAGACCGTCGTCGAGATGCTCGATGAGCTTGGTCGTCCTGACGAGTTCTATGATTGCGTCCAGATAGCCGGTACCAATGGAAAGACCTCGACGACGCGATTCTCGGCTGCCATTCTTCGCGGTGAGGGCCTTAAGACGGCGCTCTTTACGTCGCCTCATCTGGTGCGCTATCCCGAGCGTATGGAGATTGACGGAAAGGTCGTCTCGGACGAGGTCTTTGCCCATGGTGTCTCTGCGGCGTATGAGGCAGGTCGTCGTCTCAACGCACGTCGTGAGGCGGCGGGCGAGGAGCTCCGTTCTATTACGCCCTTCGATCTTTTGTCCGTGGCTGGTTTGACTATGTTTGCCGAGGCCGCGGTGGACGTGGCCGTGCTTGAGGTTGGTATGGGCGGACGATGGGATGCTACGAGTGCGACCGATCCCGTGGCCGTCGCCATTACGGGCATTGGACTCGACCATACGAAGGTCCTTGGCGATACGCTCGAGGCCATTGCGGGGGAGAAGGCTGCGGTTATCAAACCCGGGCGCCTGGTTGTGCTTGGCGAGGGCACGCATGAGGCGAGTGTTCAGTGTGTGATGGATGCCCGTTG
Organism: uncultured Collinsella sp.; assembly: GCA_902479205.1. Taxonomy (GTDB): domain Bacteria; phylum Actinomycetota; class Coriobacteriia; order Coriobacteriales; family Coriobacteriaceae; genus Collinsella. The sequence goes on from CABSNX010000127.1 coordinate 2,860, forward strand.
CCGTGAGTGCGGCGTAGTGCCGCTCGTGGTGAGCCACACGACGACCAAACTTCCGGCACACGTGGGCGATACGGTGGAGTTTAGCTGCACCACGCCGCGTGCGATCTATACGTCGAGCATGGTCAAGCCGGCCTATCAGCCGCAGAATGCCGCGTGTGCGATTATGCTGTGCGAGGGCTATCTGGGCCGCGAGCTCGACCACGACAAGCTCGATGCATCGCTTATGGGCTGCCCCACGCCGGGTCGCTTTGATGTGCTGGGAACCGATCCGCTCAAGTTGATCGATGCCTGCCATAACCCCCAGAGCTGCGAGAACTTTGTGAGCGCGCTGGACGAGATCGATCCGTGCGTAGAGAATCGCCCGACGTTGCTGTGCGCCGCGCTGGCAGACAAGGACGTGGCGGGCATCGTCGACGTGCTGATTCCGGCGTTCCCCCGTGTGGTCGTGACGCAGACCGATTCCGATCGCGCCCTGCCGGCAGAGAAGCTCGCTGCCCTGGTGGACGCCGATAAGCTCACGGGCGTGTACCCCAGCGTATCCGAGGCCCTCGCTGCCTTCGATGCCGCGGGCGAGTCCTTCGTAGCAGCCGGTACCATCACCCTAGCCGGCGAAGTAGCAGGCCTGCTGCGCTAACCCATCCCCTCAGCAGTTGCGGTGAAATACGGATTGTTTTACAAGCCAGAAGCCTCAAACAGTCCGTATATCACCGCAACTCAAAAGCAGCCAATTTGGGACGGGGCTTTTTTAGCTGCCCTGTACCCCGAGTTGACTCGCTTGTCACGAAATGGGCCTATCTACTATGTTTGACAGGTTACCCTCGACCACACGGAAAATCGTGAAATCAAAACCGCAGGTAGACGGCTTGCTGGTTTTGCGAAAACGCGGGTGTGGTCGACCCATGCGGGTTAAACGTAGTAGATAGCCCGTTTTCGTGGCACGACGTAATCGCAATGTGACAAAGGGGCTGTCCCTTTGCCGCATTGGCTAGTCTAGGCGGACTGGGTCGTGGGGGTAGGCGTTGAGAATCTCGACGCCGGACTCGGTAACTAGGGCCAAGTCCTCGATGCGGACTCCGGTGCGGCCGGGGAGGTAGATGCCCGGTTCGATGGAGAACGTCATGCCCGGTTCAACGACCTGCTCGTTGACGAGCGAGACGTCGCCTGGCTCGTGGTCCTGCAGGCCGATCGAGTGGCCCAGGCGATGCGTGAAGTACTTGCCGTAGCCAGCGTCCTCAATCACGTCGCGCGCGGCACGGTCTAGGTCGCACATGCGTGCGCCTGGCGCGATGAGCGCCTCGGCGGCCTCGTTGGCACGGCGCACGATGTCGTAGATGCGTGCGGTCTCCTCGTCCGGCTCGCCCCAAAAGAACGTGCGCGTCATGTCCGAGCAGTAGTTGCGATGGCGTCCGCCAACGTCGAACAGCACCACGTCGCCGCGCTTGAGTACGGTGTCGTCGGGCTCGTGGTGCGGGTCGCCGGCGTTGGCGCCAAAGCTCACGATCGGCGGAAAGCTAAAGCCCTCGCAGCCGTGCTTGCGATACAAGCCGAGCATCTGGTCGGCAATCTCGCATTCCGTTACACCTTCGTGGACGAGCTTGATCGCGTCGGCCATCACGGTGTCGTTAGCGGCCGAGGACGCGCGCATAAGCTCCTGCTCGGCGGCGTCCTTGTGGGTACGTGCGGCGGTGACGGCAAAGTCACCCAGGAAAAACTCGCTGGCGGCATGGCGCTCCATGAGCGGCATCAAAAAGCCGGAGCGCATGACGGTATCGATGCCAAGCGGCTTGGTCGGATCGATCTCGCGCGCGATGGCATCGGTCACGATATCGGTATCGGTGTGATAGGTGACGCAGGCATTGTCGTACTCGGGCAGCTGATGCAGGGCGTTGACTAGGATCACCGGCTCGGCACCGCGCGCGAGCAGCACGCCGCAAAAACGCTCGAACATATCGGCATAAAAGCCGGTCAGGTAATAAATCGACCACGGGTCGTTTACGAGCAGCTGTGCGCCGGGGTGCTGAGCCTCGAGCACATCGAGCACGCGCGCCACGCGCTGGTCATCGACATGTGCCATAAAACATCCTTTCGCTAGGGTGCCACCATGGTATCCCCAATGCCAGGGTAGTCAATTTGCGGCGGGGCTATTTTAGCTGCGTCCAACATGCGGAATGATTTTTCTGGGACGGGGATTAAATAATCATTGGGTGCTGAATGATTGTTTAATCCCCGTCCCAGAAAAAATCATTTGAGCGAACGTTCGGGCAAAAGTAGCTAAAAGAGGCCCATCCCAAATGGGCTGGTTTCAAAAGTATGGCGGATTACGGGGCTGGACCGGTATTACTTGACCATGGGAAAAATCGCGAAATTAAAACCGCAGGTAGACGGCTTATCAAAAATCGTAAATTGCCGATATGGATGGGGGTCTCCGAATCAGCCCCGTAATCCGGCATAGTTTTGAATTGGCACTAAAGTAGGCACAAGCTAAATACCGATTCCAAGGATAGTTGCGGTGGAATAGTTCCTGGATGCCGGGGCTTTGGCGGAAATCAGGAACTATTTCACCGCAATTGAGGAGGGGCGGGGTGGATGGCGGGGGTAGCTAAAGAGCCCCGTCCTAAATTAGCTGCTTAGGCTGGGTCGATGTCCATGCTGGCAATTAGGTCGATGTTGGTGTTGAGGAGGTTCTCCAGCACGACGTCGCCCATGCGGACGGGGGCTTCGATGACCAGGCCGCGGATGAGGTCCATGACCTGGACGTGAAGTGCCAGCGGGATGGCTTCGGCCGTGCGCACGGGCAGCAGCGCCTCGTCGCCGCCGGATACGGCAACGGTGGTGGTGAGCACGCGCATGGGGCAGGTGAGTTCCTGATGCG
>CABSNX010000128.1 GCA_902479205.1 uncultured Collinsella sp.
GGAGATGTGTATAAGAGACAGGATAAATGCCCACAATGCAGTGGCGAATTCAACGCCTTCCCCATCAACAATTACGACGATATCCAAGTCTTCAGTAGCTCTAAACGAATCGCCCTCATTGTCAAATAGAACGCTGCAGGCCCCTCCACCAATAAGGACGTAACCGCCTTTACAGCCGCTCATGGCATCGGCAAATCGCTCTATTCCCCTCACTTTTGACATATCGTCCTCCTGAGCTGTTCGACCGCGTCGAGCAGACGATCTTCTTTGTAATCTGCTTTTGCGCAAGCAACGTATAAGGAAAACGGGTCGACACACTGCAAACCCGTCGCGTCAAAACTAATATCGGACGGCGCGTCCACGGGATACGACCAGACCTCAATCACAACTGCCGCCTGTTCGTACCACTGAGCCTCCAGCCATCTGTCGCCCATATGCTCTTTCAAGGCCTCTAGCTGATATTTTTCGAGAGCAATGGTTGGAGCAGAGTCTTCATGGGCAAGGTCGGACATATAGCTAAGGGCAGACACACCGGAAAGCAGCGCATCAACGGCACGTAGCTCTGTTCTCTCGATGACCTTCTTGAGCCGGATTCGCTCTAAAACTGGCGTGCGAAGATAGTCCTCAAACCCATCTAGCAACGTCTCGGTCGACAGCCCGGCGTCACACAATATACGCTTTTTGCCGTCCCGCATAATCAACCCAGGAGCTATAGCGGCGATTTCCGAAAGATAGCCGCTGACGCTTGCCGCGCTTTTGCCACACAGACGCGCTAGGTCGCCGGCGGAGCAGTCAACCCATCGTCCCGCAATGAGATTTAGGACGATTCGTTGAGATTGGGGCGAAAGCGGAGCAGCGGGAGAAGCACCCAGCACCTCATCGGAAATAACGGCTCCGATAAACGGCAGGAACGCATTTCGCTCATCTCGGATATATGCGATTCCCTCCGAAGAAAGCGCACGCATAAAACCTAAATCCATAGCATCCCAGCAAATTGCCACCGGACGAGCATCTAACGTACGCACTGCATTGACGAGATTTCGCGCCGAAATGACACTGGGCGGTTCTTTAGGTTCCGCAACAATAAAACGGCCCTGCTCAGACATGCCAAGCCGTGCCAAGCGAAGCGAATACCGCTCAAGATACATGCGAGGAATCTGCATCTCAACTGGCTCCGAATCGATGGCGAGCTCTAAAGAGAAGAGTCTTTTAGGGAGACAATTTAGTAGCATGTCCACTCACCATTTTCATTTCAGTTACATTTTAGTATCTATCTGAAATTATACTGAATCGTATAAAACGCTCAATCCCTAAAGTTCTAAGAAACAGTCTAAATCGCAATAAGGGGATCCCCGCTCATCAAACGGGAGAGCCCCTACTCATACCTATCTATCAGCCCACCCGGCTCTCTAGACTAAAAAGCGAACGAGCAGAGCGACGCTCGCAAGCTGTGGGCCGAAACACCGCAAGGAAGAGGGCGCGCCGGGGGCTTTGGTCGATCGCGAGTTCCGCACGAGCCGGAGAGCACTTAATGTGCTCTCCGTGCGAGCAGGACTGTCCGAGCAGGCGACCAAAGCCCCCGGCGCGCCCGGTCAACCTCGCAGTTAGGCATTCAGCTTGACGATCGGCGCAAAGCCCTTCATCAGCTTTTTGGTATGGCCGGTCTTTTCGAATTGAACCTCGATCATGTCTCCGGCGACCGAGATCACGGTACCCGTGCCAAAGGTCTTGTGGCTCACGGTATCGCCCGCGGCAAAGTCCTGCGATGCGCTGGCACGATCGACCTTGCGCTCCACCGTCGGGGACACCTTGGACGACGGCTTTTTGGCTCGCGGCGCGCCCGAGCCAAAGGTCGAGGCAACACGGCCGGCGTCGGGCGAGACTCCACGATGGCGCTCGGTACCATAAGTGCTGCCGCCAAAGAAATCGTCAAAGCTCGATCCGCCGCGCGAACCGGAACCGCCGGTCGAGCGCGTATGCGAACCGAACACCTTGCCGCCATACATATCCGAGCCCATGCCCGAGCCAAAGGTGCCGTGACGGTCGCCGCGCTTCTCCCAGCCCGTGCCCTCAAAACCGGCAGAACCGATACCGCTAAACTCGATATCCTCAAACGGAATCTCATTGAGGAAGCGCGAGCGCGGGTTGGCAGAGGTCGAACCGTAGGTGCGACGCGTGGCCGCATAGGTCAGGAACAGGCGCTTGCGAGCACGCGTGATGGCGACGTAGGCCAAGCGGCGCTCCTCCTCGAGCTTGCCCGGATCGTCACTACCGCCAAAGTCGTGCACGTGCGGGAAGATACCCTCCTCCATGCCGGCCACGAACACCGCCGGGAACTCCAGGCCCTTGGCGGAGTGGATGGTCATCATGGTGATGGCATGCGTCTCGCCGGCCAGGGAATCCAAGTCGGAGCGCAGGGCCAGCCACTCCATGAGTGCCGGCAGCGCCTTACAGGTGAGCGGACCGTAGGTGCGCTCAATCTCGTCGGCATGCACGGCACCCGCCGGCATCTCCGTCGGCGCGGCATACGCGTTGCCCGCGATGGCGGCGGCCAGGGCATCCTGCGGCGAGAGCGCCGGGGCGGCTAGGCTATCGAGTGGATTGGAACCTGCGGCATCGCGCGCGCCGACGAGCGCCTCAAACGAGGATGCCGGGGCAGATGGCCCCGGTTCGGGCGCGGGCGCGCTCACCACGATGGGCTCGGGCTCGGCGCCGGCAGGCACGTCGGCAACACCGGCTGCGCGCAGCTCTTCTAGGCTCTCGAGCGTACCCTCGATATCCTCGTGCGTCTCCTCAAATTCGGCGGCGACGCCCAGGAATTCCTGAATGTTCTCGGCACGGCTCTCGGACTCCATGGTGCCCTCGGCGCGGAAAGCCTGCAGCAGGCCCGTCTTATCGACAATCATCTCGACGACGTCCTTGAGCTCGCCGTCCATGCGGCGACCCTCGCGCACTAGCGAGACAAAGCTCGACAGGCCATTGCGCACCTTGGCGCTAAACATGCCGGTCTCGGCGCACGCGATCTCGCAAGCTTGGAAGAACGAGCAGCGGTTGTCGCGCGCCAGTTGCTCGATCTTTTGGATCGAGGTGGAGCCGATGCCGCGGCGAGGTGTGTTGATGACGCGCTTGACGCTCATCTCGTCGGCCGGGTTCACGATCATCTTGAGGTAGGCCATGACGTCGCGGATCTCGGCACGGTCGAAGAATCGCGTGCCGCCCACGATCTTATAGGGCACGCCCGCGCGCAGGAACATATCTTCGAGAATACGCGACTGGGCGTTGGTACGGTAGAACACGGCGATGTCGTCGTAACTCGTGCCTTTGGCATGCAGTTTCTCGATCTCACCGGCAATCCAGCGGCCCTCGTCGCGCTCATCGCTCGCCTGGAAGGCCTGAATCTTCTCGCCATCGCCCTCGGCCGTAAACAGGCGCTTGTCCTTGCGCTGAGAGTTGTGGCGCACCACGGCGTTGGCGGCGCTCAGGATGTGGCCCGTAGAGCGGTAGTTCTGCTCGAGCTTGACCGTCTTGCAGTTTTTAAAGTCCTTCTCAAAGTCCAGAATGTTGGTGATGTCGGCGCCGCGCCAGCTATAAATGGACTGGTCATCGTCGCCTACGACCATGAGGTTTTGGTACTTGGCGGCCAGCAGGTTGGCGATCTCGTACTGGACGTGGTTGGTGTCCTGATACTCATCGACGCTAATGTAGCGGAAGCGCTCTTGGTACTTGTCGAGTACCTCGGGGCGGGTGCGCAGCAGCTCGAGCGTGCGCACAAGCAGGTCGTCGAAGTCCATCGCGTTAGCGGCGCGCAGGCGGCGCTCCAGCTCCAGGTAGACCTGCGCGGCCTTTTTGTCGTTGGGGCTATCGGCGGACTTGAGCATGTCCTCGGGGCCGATCATGGCGTTTTTGGCCGAGCTAATCTTGCTGCGGATCATGTTGATGGGGAACTGCTTTTGCTCAATGCCGAGCGCCTGCATAATGTCACGCACCATGCGCTTTGAGTCATCGTCATCGTAGATGGTGAACTGACCGGTGTATCCCAGCAGGTCGGCGTCCTCGCGCAGCATACGCACGCACATGGCATGGAAGGTGCATACCCACATGCCACGGGTGCCGCTGGGAATGAGTGCCGCCAGACGCTCACGCATCTCGGCCGCGGCCTTGTTGGTAAACGTGATGGCAAGGATCTGCCAGGGCTTAACGCCCAGGTCGCCGAGCATATGTGCGATACGGAAGGTCAAGACGCGGGTCTTGCCCGAGCCGGCGCCGGCAAGGACCAGCAACGGGCCCTCGGTGGTCAGGACCGCCTCGCGCTGAGCGGGATTAAGGCTGTCGATGTCGACGAGCGGCTTGGCGGGCTTGGGCGCCGGCGCGGGAGCGTCGTAGATGTCGAGCGGAACGAGCTCGGGCTCCGGCGCAGCAGGGGCGGTGTATGCATCGAGCGGCACGGGTTCCGGCGCGGGCGGCACAGGTACCGCGACATTCTTTTCCCAGGGCAAGGGCTGGGTCATGGGCGACTCCTCATCTGACGGACGGCGCGCCTGCGGGCAGCGCCATAGTTTGAGCCGTACCAGTATACCGAGCCGCGCGGACACCGACGCAAATCACACCACGACTCCGTGCGCCACCGTCAGGCCCGCCCAGCGGATTTGGCGCAATGGGGTCAGGCTAGTCTGCACCACATTGGTGCAAAGAAACCTGGCCCCATTGCACCAATCACGGAGCCACCGATGTCATGGCAACGGTACCGAGCGGCGGCCAGGGCGAACAAATTGGCATGAAAAGGGGGCGGCATAGACCTTCTGGTCATGCCGCCCCCTTTGAATGACAAGTTGTCGCCCCGGCCGCCGCGCAGCGTCGACTAAGTTAGAGGCCGAGCATCGGCTCCAAGACAAAGAAGTACGCGAGCACCACGATGCCCAGGATGATGCGGTAGACGCCGAAGCACTTGAAGTCGTGACGGCGGACGAAGCCCATAAGCCACTTGATGGCGATAAGCGAAACCACGAAGGCGACGACGCAGCCCACGCCCAGGATGGCGATCTCGTTGGTGCCGAAGGTACCGCCCTTAATAAAGTACTTGACCAGCTTGAGCGCGCTCGCGCCAAACATGACGGGAATGGCCAGGAAGAACGTGAACTTAGACGCCACCGAGCGCGTGCAACCCAGCAGCAGGCCGCCGATGATGGTGGAACCGGAGCGCGACGTGCCCGGCACCAGCGAGAGCACCTGGAAGCAACCGATACCCAGCGCGGTCTTCCAGCTCAGATCCTCGAGCGTAGTGATGGAGCCAAAGTCCAGGTTATCGTCATCGTCTGCAGCGGCAGTCGCAGCGGGCGCGGCAAAGTGCGCACCAGCGGGGCGTCCGTCCGCCACCACGGCGCGCGAACCAAACGAACCGGCAAGAGCAGCCTGGTCGCGCTTGTTCGCACGCCAGTTCTCAATCACGATAAACAGCACGCCGTACACAATGAGCGCCAGCGCCACGACGGGAGCATTATAGAAATGCTCCTCCATCCAGTCGTTAAGCGGCAGACCGATCGCCGCGGCGGGAATGCAGCCAAGCACAATCTTGCCCCACAACACCCAGGTGTCACGACGGCCCTCCTTGCCCTTGCTGGGAGAAAACGGATTAAGGTCGTAGAAGAACAGGACGCAGACGGCCAAAATGGCGCCAAGCTGAATCACGACCAGGAACATATTCCAGAACGTCTCGCTCACGTTCATCTCT
>CABSNX010000129.1 GCA_902479205.1 uncultured Collinsella sp.
GATACTGATCGGTCTCGTGGGCTCGGAGATGTGTATAAGAGACAGGTGTACGCCGGCCACATCGTGATTGCAGACACCGTTAAGGCCGATGCCGAACAGACAATTCGCGACCTGCACGCCGCCGGCGTTAAGCGCACCGTTATGCTAACGGGCGACCGCGAGGAAGTGGCTGCGTCCGTTGCCGAACAGTTGGGGCTCGACGAGTTCCACGCGCAGCTGCTGCCGGGCGACAAGGTCGAGCGTGTCGAGGCATTGCTGGCGGCCGAGTCGGGTAAAGGTAAGCTCGCCTTTGTGGGCGACGGCATCAACGATGCACCCGTGCTCACCCGTGCCGATGTGGGCATTGCCATGGGCGCCATGGGGTCCGACGCCGCGATTGAGGCCGCCGACGTGGTGCTCATGGATGACAAGCCGTCCAACATCTCCCGCGCAATCCGCGTGGCGCGCAAGACCATGACGATTGTCTGGCAGAACATCATCTTCGCGCTGGGGATTAAGCTGCTGATCCTGGTGCTTGCGGCGTTCGGCATCGCCAACATGTGGCTTGCCGTCTTTGGCGACGTGGGCGTGGCGATCATCGCCATCCTGAACGCCATGCGCGCGATGGGTGTCAAGAACTTGTAGCATTCGTGGTCCCTCCGGCCGGGGCCGGGCTTGGTTTTGAAAACGTCCTCGACCAATGAAGTGCCCCCGTTCTGCTCCTTCGGAGCTACGAACGGGGGCACTTCTGGTCTGCGGAGTGTTTTCAAAACCAAGCCCGGCCCCGGCCTGCGGTAACGTTGCTGATGGTTCTTGGGCATCGCTTGCTGGCGGGGTTCCTTTGCTGAAATAGACTTGGCCGAAAGGACCGCTGGTCCCGATCGCTGGTTCGCGCTTTGCGTGAACTCCGCGCTACTGTGGGTCAGTTAGGCTTCTGTTGTTGAACCCGCTACATCTTCCCGTCCCAACATCGCCCTCAGCTTCTCGAAGCTTTCCTCGCTCAGGCAATGCTCCATGTGGCAGCCCTCTTGCGAGGCAACCTCGGGCGCTACACCTGCGTCCTCTAGCAGCCCCACAAAAATAGCAATGGCGCTCCCACATTTGGCGGGCAACCTCAAGACCGCGTTCCGTCAGATGTACATCGCGTTTGCCCATCTCCACGTAGCCGCTGCTCTCCAAGGCCGCCATGGCTTTAGAGACGCTTGCCTTGGTTACGCCCAGGTATTCGGCAACGTCAATCGATCGAACGATGCCTTGGCGCTCCGAGAGCACATAAATAGATTCGAGATAGTCTTCTCCGGATTCACGCAGGGCCATGGGCCGCCTTTCGCAATGGCTTCTAGTTAGCCTTTGGATACTTTTACTTGATTTACTTTACCGCAAAAGTTGCCCATGTCTTACTACGTTGTTTAAAAAGTTAACCGTGTTTCACAAAACGCACGGGACGAAAACAAAACGGAGACACACCCCACAAGGAGTGTCCCCAACTGCCGGCACAAAAGGAATGTCCCCAAGTGCCGAGCCGCAGCTATAGCAGTCCAAAGTACTTCGCGGCGTTGTAGATGCCGTCGTCGTCCACGGCGGTCGTCACATAGGTCGCCGCAGCCTTCACCGTGTCCTGCGCGTTGCCCATGGCCACGCTCGTGCCCACGGCGGCAAACATCGACAGGTCGTTCTCGCCGTCGCCAAAGGCAATCGCCTCGCTCGCGTCGATGCCCAGGCGCTCCAGCGTCGCCGCCACGCCCAGGTCCTTGCCACCGTTAGCGGGAATAATGTCACAGAACAGGTCGCACCAGCGCGTGGTGAGCGAATGCGACACGGCGTCGGTCACGATATATTCGTCGGCAGGGTCCACAAAGGCGCAGAACTGATAGACCGGCGCGTCAAAGGCGTGCTCAAACGGCTCCTCATGGTAGACAATCCCAGCGTTGCTGCCAGCCGTCACCACGCGCTCGGACAGGCGGTTCACAAACGAGTTCTCGCCCTGCATGCACAGCGAGTCGTAGCGCCCCTGCGCCACCTGGTCCACAATCACCGCGACGTCGTCCGAATCGATCGGGCAGCTGCGGTAAACCCCCTCGGCATCAAAGCAGTGCTGGCCCGAAAGCGTAATGTACGCATCCCAGCCCAGGTCGAACAGCCAGTCCGGCATCTGGTAGGTCGGACGGCCCGTGGCGATCACGCACGCAATCCCCTGCTCGTGAAAGCTGTCGAGCACCTGCTGCGCCGACGCCGGAATCCGGTGGGTCTTAAAGCTCAGCAGCGTGCCGTCGATATCGAAAAACGCGGCTTTGATCATTCTCGCCTACTCCTCGCCCTCGAGCTTTTCGCTCGCCTCGAGCCACGCCATCTCCAGCTCGTCCATGGCAGCGTGAGCCTCGTCGATCTTTGCCTGCTGCTCGCCGAGCGCCGTGTAGTTGGTGGGATCGACTTGGGCCATTGCTGCCTCGGCCTCCTCAACGCGGGTGCGCTGCGTCTCCATCTTGCGCTCGAGCGAACTCACCTCGCGGCGGAGCTTCTGGCGTTCGGCGTTGGAAAGGCCATTGGGCTGGCCACTCGACTTGGGCTTTTCGGCCGCAGCCGCCGCGGCACCGGTGTCAAACGTGCCGGTCTTGGCACTCGGCGCGCCCACGGGCTCGCCCTCAGCGGTGGCGTTGCACAGGCGCAGGTACTGGTCGACGCCGCCGGGCATATGCGTCAGGTGACCGTCGAGCAGCGCCCACTGTTGGTCGGTCACGCGCTCCATCAAGAAGCGGTCGTGCGTCACCAGAATCAGCGTGCCGGGCCAGCCGTCGAGCAGGTCCTCGACAATCGCGAGCATGTCGGTATCCAGGTCGTTACCGGGCTCGTCCAGGATAAGCACGTTGGGCTCGTCCAGGATCGTCAGCAACAGCGACAGGCGACGGCGCTGGCCGCCCGAAAGATCGCCGATGCGGCTCCAGAGCTGCTGCGTCGTAAAACCCAGGCGCTCGCAGAGCTTTTCGGGCGAAGTCTCCTTGCCGTCGATGACGTAATACTTCTTATAGTTGCCGAGGACCTCGCGGATCGTGTCGCCCATGAAGGGTTCGAGCTCCTCGAGCTGCTGCGACAGCACGCCAAAGCGCACCGTCTGGCCAATCTTCACACGGCCGCGCGTGGGCTCAATCTTGCCCTGGATCACATCGAGCAGCGTCGACTTGCCGGCGCCGTTCTCGCCCAAAAGACCATAGCGGTCGCCCGCACCGATGAGCCAGGTCACATCGGAGAGCACCTGCTTGGGCGCACCATCGGTATCCGCATAGCCGGCGTCCACGTCGACCACGTCGATAACCTGCTTGCCCAGGCGGCTCACGGCGAGACGCTTGAGCTCCAACTCGTCACGCACGGGCGGTACGTCGGCGATGAGTTCGCGAGCGGCATCCACGCGAAACTTGGGCTTAGTGGAGCGCGCCTGGGCACCACGGCTCAACCACGCGAGCTCCTTGCGCGCCATGTTGCGACGGCGCTCCTCGGTAACCGCGGCCATGCGGTCGCGCTCTACGCGCTGAAGGATATATGCGGAGTAACCGCCCTCGAAGGGATCGACCTGGCCGTCGTGGACCTCCCACATGCTGGTGCAGACCTCGTCCAAGAACCAGCGGTCGTGCGTGACCACGAGCATGGCGCCCTGGCCGCGCTGCCAGCGGGCCTTTAGGTGACGCGCGAGCCAGTTGATGGTGCGCATGTCCAGGTGGTTGGTAGGCTCGTCGAGCATAAGCACGTCGTAATCGCCGATTAGCAGGCGCGCGAGGTCCACGCGACGGCGCTGGCCGCCCGAAAGCTCGCCCACCGTGCCCTCCCAGGGCACATCGCTAATAAGGCCGGCCAGGATCTGACGCGTGCGCGGGCTCGAGGCCCACTCATACTCGGGCGTGTCGCCCACGACGGCATGATGCACGGTGTCGGTATCGACCAGGTTGTCCTTTTGGCCGAGCAATCCGATCGTGGTGTCGCGGCGGTGCGTCACGCGTCCGTCGTCGGGCTCCAGCGTGCCGGCGAGCACGCTCAGCAGCGTCGACTTGCCGTCGCCGTTTTTACCGACGATACCAATACGGTCGCCCTCGTCCACGCCGAGCGTCACGTTATCGAAAATATGCTTGGTGGGAAACTCTAGGCTGACGGAATCGCATCCCAAAAGAATCGCCATATGCCCTGCCCCTTCGTAGAAATTCAACGTTGTCCATGATAGCAGCGAGCCTCACCCCAAACCACCACGAAGGTGCCTGTCCCCTTTGTGGTGGTCGTTTCGGTCGCAGAGCAAAAAGGCGGGCCATCTCCCGCAAGAGATGACCCGCCTCTCCAATCAGTCCCGCGGCAACCGTGGCCGCCGCGGGCCTCAAGCATGTCCCGGACTAGGAGAACATGCCGGTGAGGTAATCATTCAGCCGCTTATCCTTGGGCCGTTGAAAAATCTCGTCGGTCTCGTCGTACTCGACCATATCGCCCATGTAGAAGAACGCCGTGCGGTTGGACACACGCGACGCCTGTTCCATGTTGTGCGTCACGATGACGATGGCGCGGTCGGCAACGATCGACGACATCAGGTCCTCGATCGCCAGCGTCGAGATGGGGTCGAGCGCCGAGCAGGGCTCGTCAAACAGGATCACGTCGGGATTGAGTGCCAGCGTGCGCGCGATGCACAGACGCTGCTGCTGGCCGCCCGAAAGCGCATAGGCGCTCTTGTCGAGCTTGTCCTTGACCTCGTCCCACAGCGCCGCGCCGCGCAGACTCTCCTCGACCATGCGGTCGAGCTCGTCGCGGTCAGTGATACCGTGGCGCTTGGGCGCAAACGTGATGTTGTCGCGAATGGACTTGCGAAAAGGGTTGGGCTGCTGAAACACCATGCCAATGGAGCGGCGCAGCTCGTAGGTGTTTTCGGTCTTGGTGTTCACGTTGCGCCCGCGGTAGTTGATCTCGCCTTCCACGCGGCAGCCGCGAATCTCGCGATTCATGAGGTTGAGGCTACGCAAGAAGGTCGACTTACCGCAGCCCGAAGGCCCAATGAGCGCCGTGATCTCGCCCTTGTGGAAGTCGAGCGACGTATTGTGCAGCGCATGGTGGTCGCCATAGTACACGTTGACGTCCTTGGTGGAGAGCACGACCTCGTCGCTCACGGCCTTGCCGCTCACGCGCACGCGCTTCTCGCTCTCCCCCACGCTCGACAGGAAGTCCTGGGTCTCGGACGATGCCGCTTCGGTTGCGGGCGTTACATTCATCTCGCTCATTCGGCCGTCATCTTCCTTGCCAGTTGCTTGCCCACAATGCGGGCGATTACGTTAAACAGCAGCACGCAAATCATCAGCAGCGCCGCGGTGCCCCAAACAATCTGCTGGGCCTCGGGGCTGCCTTCGCCATAGATCTTGTAGATGTGCACGGCGAGCGACTCACCGGGGCGGAACACGTTCCAGGCGCAGGTGGGGCTCGACAGGTTAAAGCTCAAGAAGTTCAGGCGAACCGGCGAGCTCATGCCCGAGGTAAAGAGCAGTGCCGCGGCCTCGCCAAACACACGGCCGGCCGAAAGCACGATGCCGGTCACGATGGCGGGCATGGCCTCGGGAATCAGGATGTGCAGCGTGGCCTCCCAGCGGGTAAGGCCCATGGCCAGGCATGCATCGCGCTGGGCCTGTGGCACGTCCTCGAGCGCCTGCTGAATCACTGTCTCTTATACACATCTGACGCTGCCGACGAATAGCCTTGTGTAGAT
>CABSNX010000130.1 GCA_902479205.1 uncultured Collinsella sp.
AAGAGACAGGGTTGGAAGCGCTGCCGCCATGGCCGCCGCCGCGCTGGTCCAGATGATGGGCGGCACGCCCGAGCAAGCGCTCGACGCCAGCTCCATCGCACTGAGCAACCTGTTGGGCCTCGTTTGCGACCCCGTCGGCGGCCTTGTCGAGGTGCCCTGCCAAAACCGCAACGCCATCGGCGTGGCCGCGGCCTTCAGCTCGGCGCAGCTCGCCCTCGCCGGCATCAAGAGCCTGGTGCCGTTTGACCAGATGGCACACGTCATGCTCTCGGTGGGCCACGCCCTGCCCGCCACGTTGCGCGAGACGGCCAAGGGCGGCATCGCGCAGGCTCCGGCAGCGCTTTCGGCGTGCGCGAAATGCGGAATATGCGGATAGTGAGCAAAAGCGAACGATAGGTGGGACATATGTCCCACCTATCGTTTATCGCCACTGTTTTCGTAACACAAGCACCTGCGTAATCGCTATAATTCAAGCCCAGTTAAAACACGATGAGCCGCAAAGCGAAACTCGAAGGAAATATACACGATGTCGCAAATCGACCGCAGCCAACTGATCCCCGATCCGCAACAGCCCAGCAGGCAGCCCGGAGGCATCCAATCGCCGCGTCCCGTCGCGCCAGCCCAAGGCCAACAGCGCGGCGCGGCAAATACCTCCCCACGCCCCAATCGGGGCCAGCATCAGCAGCGTCAGCAGCGTTCCACACATGGCGCCGGTCACAACCAGGGCCCTTCGCACACTCGAGTTTCCAACAACCGCGGCCCCGCCAACAACCGCTCCGCAAAGGGCAATAAGACGGGTGGCAAGACAGCGTTCTTCGTCGTCCTCGGCCTCGTCGCCATCGTCTATATCGTGGGCGTCATGGCGTTTTCGCAGATTGCCTACCCCAACACCACCATCGCCGGCGTCGATATCTCGTTTTCCAACGCCTCATCCGCCGCTACCAAGGTCAACTCAGCGTGGAAGCACTACAAACTCACCGTTTCGGGAGATGACTTTAGTTGGACCTATCAGCCCGAATCCGACGAGCCCATCGTCGACGGCGAGGCAGCTGCCCACGATATTATCGGCAGCAACGAGCCGCTGCTGTGGCCTTCGCGCCTGATTGCCTCGCTCGGCGGCAAGAACGTTAGCGCAACCAAAAACGGTGCCATCGACCTGGAACAGGACGTCGACCTGTCCATGCTCTCGGACGCCTTTGACCAAAAGCAGTTCGAGGAGGATCTGGGTGCCGCCATCGACGCATTCAACGAGGGCCGCACGGGTACCTTTGAGGCATCGAGCTCCTACGACGAGAAGGCGGGCAAGTTCACGATCGAGAAGGCCCGCTCCAACGAAAAGCTCAACCGCGAGCATGTCATTAAGTATGCGGAGATCGAGCTCGCGTCGCTGTCCGAGACCGTCGATCTTACGAAGCTCGGCAACGATGCCTACGAGCCGCTCAACGGCACGCTCACCAACGACCAGATCCAGGCCGCATGCGATGCCGCCAACAACTTCCTGGGCGTTAACGTGACCCTTAAGCTCAACGGCAACGATGCCGGCAAGGTCGACGGCAGCTCGGTGCTGCAGTGGATCAGCTTTGCCGACCCCGCGAACCCCACACTCGACACCTCCCAGATCAGCAACTGGGCAGCAGACCTCGCCAATGGCTTTAACACCGTGGGCTCCACTCGCTGGTGGACGCGCGCCGATGGCAAGCAGTGCGCCGTCGAAGGCGGTGACTTTGGTTGGTCCATCGACAGCAGCACGCTTGCCAAGCAGGTCGAGGATGCTATTAACAACAAGCAGACCGGCGAGATTGAGATCAATTACTCCCAGAAGGCCGACACCTTTACCGCCAAGGGCGAGCCCGATTGGAAGGCGTATATCGACGTCGACCTGTCCGAGCAGCACGCGCGCTACTATGACGAGAGCGGCAATATCGTGTGGGAGGCCAACTTTATTTCCGGCAAACCGGGCGAAGACGCCACCCCCGAGGGCGTGTGGCAAATCAACAGCAATGACGGCGCCACCAAGCTTATCGGCGCCAAGGACCCCAAGACCGGTAAGCCCAAATACGAGAGCCCGGTGAGCTACTGGATGCCGTTTGAGGGCAACATGGTTGGCTTCCACGACGCTACCTGGCAAAACGATTCGAGTTTCGATAGTGCCGAATCGTATAAATGGTGCGGTAGCCACGGCTGCATCAATCTGCGCCTGGCCGATGCCAAGGCGCTCCACGACTGCATCAAAGTCGGTCTGTGCGTGGTCGTGCATTCCTAGCACGTCACGCGCGACACAATAAAGTCCAGAGCCGCCTACCTTTCAATGCTGAAAGAAACATGTCCATACGCCCGCCCCAACCGGCGGGCGTATATACTTATCGCGGTATATTCTATAAAGGAGACGACATGTCAAAAGTCCCCACCATCGCTCCGGGCCCAGACGATTCCGGGCACGTGCCGCAAGGCGCAACCGAAACCCTGCCGCTTATCACAAGCGCCCCCACGGCACAGCAAAACGACAACGAGCAAGGCGGCTCCGGGATATCCGACGATGAGGCCTACGCAAAGCTCAAGACCAAACGTGCCGAGCGTCGACACAAAAAGCTCGTCCGCCGCGGCATCGCTGCAGGCATCGTGGGCGGCATGATCCTAATAGCCATTATCGTGAGCGTTGTACTCAACTCGCAGCCGCAATCTGCGGACGGACCTGTTACCGATATGGTCATGGAAGGCACCTTTACCACGACTGTCGAGGCAAAAGGACAGCTCAAGCCCATTTCTGCCTCGGTCGTTTCCCCTTCTGTCGACGGTACGGTGGCACAGATCAACGTGCAGGCCGGTCAAAGCGTCAACGAGGGCGACGTGCTTATGACGATCAAAAACGATGAGCTCGATAACGCCGTTGCCGAGGCGAAGCGCGCGGTCGCGGCCGCCCAGGAAGACCTGAAAAACGCGCAGGCGGCACCGACATCGGATGCCGATGGAGCGACCGCCTCGACGGATGCAACCGCCAACGCCAGCGCCGTCTCGAGCGCCCAGCGCAATCTCGCCTCGGCCCAGGCGACCCTGGACCAGGCAAATGCCAAGGCGGCCGAACGCACCGTAAAGGCCCCCAGCTCGGGTAGCATCGTCGAGCTCAACGCCAAAGTGGGCGCTACGGTGACCGGAGGCATGGTCATGGGCGAAGGCGACACGAGCGGCGGCAAGCAGTGCATGCAGATCGCCGACCTCTCCAAGATGAAGGTGACGGTTCAGGTGGGCGAAAAGGACATCGCCAAGATCGCCGTGGACCAGAGCGCCAACGTTACCTATCCCGCGTTTCCCGATATCGTGAGCCAGGGCACCGTCACGGCTATCGCGTCGGTGGCAAACTCCGACGCCGTCAACGGTGGCGGCGGCAGCGTGACCTTTAACGTCGACATTTTGATCGAAGCGCCCGACGCGCGCCTCAAGCCGGGCATGACCGCCGAGGTCTCGGTGGTGACCGAACAGCTCGATGACGTAGTGATGGTGCCCACCATGGCCCTGACGACCGAGGATGGCGAGCACTATTACGTCAATCTTGCCACCGATGACGAAGGCAAGGAGACACGCCGCGTTAAAGTGACCATCGTGACGCAAAACGACAACGACGCCGTGGTCGGCAAGACGCAGGTCAAGCGCGACGACCAGGGCAACGAGATCAACCCCGACGTGCCGGTTACCAAGCTGCGCGATGGCGACACTATCGTGGTGGATACCGGCGCGGACATGACGGCAGACGGCGGCGACGGCACGCCCGCCGACGAGGGCATGTAATGCGCCCCGTCATCGACATCCGCAACGTGCACCGCATCTTTGAGAGCGAAGCCGGTTGCGCCCACATCCTGCACAACGTGAGCCTGGCGGTAGACCCCGGTGAGTTCGTCGCCATCACCGGCCCCTCGGGCTCGGGCAAGTCGACGCTCATGAACATCCTGGGTTGCTTGGACAAACCGACGGCGGGCGACTATTACCTGCAGGGGCTCAATGTCGCCGAACTCGACGATGATGAGCTCACCGAGGTGCGCGCGCTGAGCATCGGCTTTGTCTTCCAGAGCTTCAACCTGCTGCCGCGCCTTTCAGTTATCGAAAACGTCATGTTGCCGCTGTCCTACACCAATGTGCCGCGAAGTCAGCGCGAGATGCGCGCCGTGCACGCACTGCAAGCCGTCACGCTACCGGTCGACCATTGGGACCACCGCATATCAGAACTCTCTGGTGGACAGATGCAGCGCGTTGCCATCGCGCGCGCCCTCGTCAACGATCCGCCCATCATCCTGGCCGACGAGCCCACGGGAAACCTAGACTCGACAACTGGGGCACTCGTCATGGAAACCTTCCATAAGCTCCAAGAACGAGGCAAGACCATCGTGCTTATCACGCACGACCCGGGCATTGCCGCCGAAGCCGACCGAGCCGTGACCATTCGCGACGGGCGAATCCATGACGGCGCATATATCGCACATGCGCCGAATACGCTACGCGGAGCCGTTAGCAACCTACCCGCGATTTATGCACCTTCTACACCGCCGAAAGGAGCGAAGGCATGAGCACCCGAGATCTCGTCCAAGAAGCCCTGCACTCGCTCGAGGCCAACAAGGGACGCAGTCTGCTCACCATCCTAGGCATCGTCATTGGCATCGCCTCGGTCATAGCCATGACCTCGCTCATCGGCGGCATCCAAAACAGCCTGGTCAACAGCTTGGGCCTCAACGCGGCCCGCATGGTGCAGATTTACTCGTCCCAAGAGCTCACCGATTCGGACGTCGAGAAGCTGCGCAAGATGGTGCCGCAAATTGAGCAGATCGGCATCGTCGACAGCGCCTATTCCGAGTACAAAGTTGGAGATAAAAGCTATACCGTCATGGCACAGGGCGTCGATAGTGACATGCTCGATGCCGTGGGCGCCAGCAAGATCGTTGCCGGTCGCACCTATAACGACATCGAGTCCAAATCCGGCGCACGGGTGGCGCTCATCGGCCGAGGGGGCGCCGAGCAGCTTTACGGCAACGAACAGGACGCGATCGGCAAGACCATCAAGGTTTCGAGCGGAGACGTGCAGATCATTGGCGTCATCGACGGCGGCAACGACTCCATGGGCTCGCTGAGCCTGTACATGCCACGAGCAGCGATTGCCGAGCTTTTCGGCGATGACAATCCGTCGTTTCCCAGCGTGACGGCACTCGCCGCCGAGGGCACCGATATGGATGAGCTCTGCAAGACGATCGAATCCAAGGTACGCAGCATGAAGGGTATCTCGGAGGACGACGAGTATGAAAGCGTGTCGGCAAGCTCCATGAAGAGCGCTATCGACGCCCTCAATTCCTTTATGGGCGCGTTTTCGCTCATCATGGGCGCCGTTGCTGGCATCTCGCTTTTAGTCGGCGGTATCGGCATTATGAACATGATGCTCACCAACGTGACCGAGCGCATCCGCGAAATTGGCATTCGCCGCGCTCTGGGCGCAAGCCGACGCGATATCACGGCCCAGTTTTTGGCCGAATCCTCGGCGCTATGCATCACTGGCGGCATTTTAGGTGTCGTAATTGGCTATCTGCTGGCCTGGGGGCTCACGTTCTTTGCAGCGAGCTCGGGCATTATGAACGAGTTTGGGGCCACTGGGACGATTACGCCGAGTTTCTCCATTACAACCTGTCTCTTATACACATCTGACGCTGCCGACGAAT
>CABSNX010000131.1 GCA_902479205.1 uncultured Collinsella sp.
CCGAGCCCAGCAGCAGGCCGCCGATCCAGTCGAAGCCCAGTGCGAAGTGCGCAAAGGCGCCCGTGATACCAGCGGTGATGATAACGCCGAGCGTGCTCAGCAGTACCGCGGGCGCGGCGACGGGCTTGGCGCGGTCGATGTTGGTGTTAAAGCCGCCGTAGAACATGATGAACAACAGCGCCGTACTGCAGACGGTTTCGGTAAGCGCGTAGTCGCTAAATTCGATGTGCGCCGGCCCGTTAACGCCCAGCAGCATGCCGAGCGCGATAAAGATGAGCAGGGTGGGGAAGGGGAGCTTTTTGCCGACGGGTTTGATGGTCAGGCACAAAATGATGACGAGGCCGATAAAGAGAAGTATCTGGTTCATGGGTAGTGTCCGCTCCTGGGTGGTTGGCGTGGCACGGTCGATTGTCTGCGGTTATTTGTACCCAAAGATGGTGGGTTTATGGGGCCGAGCCGTGGACGTTCGTATTTTCGACACGTGGTAGGTGCGCGGGAAGCGCTGGGTGGGGTGTTGATGCTGGTGGCGCGGTGTTTTCGGGGCGTGCGGGCGACCGCTTGTGACCGTTGGCAGCGGTGGCACTTTCCAGCTTTATTGCAACGGAGTACAATGGGTAACGTTTAAGTTCAACTTGAAGTTTTAGGCGTGGCATCGGGCTTCGGCCGTAATGCAGGGAAAGGCGTTCCATGGCGATCTATGTGACATCTGATGCTCACGGGCACGTGCGCGCGCTGGACGAGGCACTTTCCAAGATCTCGCTGACGTCCGACGACACGCTGTATGTGCTGGGCGACATGATCGACCGCGGTCCCGATCCGGTCGGTGTCATCAATTTGGTGCGGTCGCTGCCCAACGCTCGCGTGCTTAAGGGTAACCACGAGCAGATTATGCTCGACGCGATCATTGGCCAGGACCCGCTCGATGCCGAGACCTGGGATATCAACGGCGGTTGGACCACGCGCCAGCAGCTCAACGAAATGGAGTTTGAGGCATACGAGGAGCTGGTGCGCTGGGCTGCTGCCCTGCCGCTCTATGCGGTGGTCGAGACTGCCGAGCGACCGTATCTGCTGGTGCACGCCGGCATTCAGACCGAGGCGGCGCGTGCGTTTTTGCTTGAGCATGGTGTCGATTGCGGCGACGGCAGGGGAGCGGTCGATGTCGATAGCGAGCTTCTGCAGCAAATGCTCGCCGTGCAGTCGTCCGATGACTTGCTGTGGATTCGTCACGGCTACTGGGATGCTCCGACGGGACTGCTTTCTGCCGAGGGCAAGGGCCCGGTCGTGGTGAGCGGCCACACGCCCACGGTGTCGCTCGGGCGTTATTGCGAGGTCGGCGGCCTGGCGGGACTCGACGAGGAGTCGGGCCGCGGGCAGATTGTGTGCCTGGGTGGCGAGGATACCGCCGGTGTGCCCGATCGCATCGATATCGATTGCGCGGCGGCCACCGGTTCCGAGTTCGGCCGCGTTGGCATCCTGCGCCTGGACGACGGGGCGGAGTTTTATGCGAACATCAACCCGGGCGAATAATCGCTGCAAAGGGTAGCTAATTTGGGACGGGGCCTTTTTGACTACTTTTGCCCTTCTGCCCGCTAATTGATTTTTCTGGGACGGGGATTAAATAATCATTTGGCCGCCCGCTGGCTAAGTGAGTAGACTTTTTTGGAAATGCCGAGCACTCAACATGTTCGCCTCAATAAAACCGCAGGTCACAGACTTGTGCTTTGTCGGTGTGGTCGGGGATTCGGTAAAAGTCTACTCACTTAGTTTTGCGTGATGCATATTGTCCGCAACGAGACCCCAGCCGGGGTGATTCCATCGCAAATTCCGGTGACCGGGGGCAGCTAATTAGGCGCCGTATGGGTTGCGGTCGCGTTCGATGCGTTGGCGGATGTGGGCGTACTCGACAATCAGCAGCACCAGCAGCAGGGCCATGATAGCCAGGTAACTCACGACGGCGCCCATCAGGCCCAGCAGGTTGATCAGGATCACCGGGAGCACCACGCTCACGGCAAAGCAGATCAGGTAGATCTTGGTGACGTCTCCAGCGTGGCGCAGCACCGTGATAATGGCGTAGATAAAATCGATGGCCGCGGTTACGCCGCCGGCGACGACCATCAGCAGCGCCAATGCGCGGTAGCGCTCAAAGTTGAGGCCGTACATAAAGCTCATGAGGGGAATACCGGGGCCTGCCATAAATGCGGCGCATACGCCGGTGATGGCCACGATCAGCGCCATGACGGCGACAATAATTAAGTCAAAACGGCGGCGTTTGCGCGGGTTCGCCCAAATGCTCGACAGACGCAAAAGCTGCGGTTTATAGACAAATCCAATGCTCAGCAAAATAGCCTGCGCCGGAAAGAACAGGGCATTAAAGTACAGCTGATATTTGTAGGCCAGCGTGCCTTCCATCACAAACTTGGGCATGCTCTCGATGAGGTTGAACAGGAACAGTGCGCCAAAGAGCGGGGCGCACTGGACAAACAGGTGGCCGACCTCGCGCAGACTCACGCGACGCGATTTTTCGGTTTCGAGCAGGGCCAGCGGCGCGGTGACCAGCACGAGCGAGACGATGGCGGTGACACCCATGGCCATGGCCGCGATGGGCATGCTGCGCGTAAGGAACAGCGCCACGCTAAAGACCGCGATGACGCCGACGGAGCGCAGCGTTTGGCTCATGCCGGCCAGGTAGAGTTTATCGGCCTGCTGCAGGCGGCCCTCGTACACGTCCGCCACGCCGTCGATCACCTTATACAGGTAGACGCCCAGGCCGATCGTTGCCATCTGCGCGTCGTAGCCGCGGGCACTGCTGTATGCAAGGCCGCAGGCCAGCGCGAATGCTCCGCAAAGCCAGCGGTTGAGCTGGTAGGAGGCAAAGGACGCCTTCTCGTCGATGTCCGAGACCTGAAAATTGCGCACGCCGTAGTTGCACGCGATCATGATGAGCGTGCCGGTGACAAACGCAATGGAGAACTTGCCGGCTTCCTCGGCGCCCACGAGCTGCGTGGACACGATGGTGAGCAGAGGAAACGCCATGCCCCATACGGCGGTGCCCAGGGTATTCCAAAGGTAGTCGCGACGGGTGGCATGATCTTCGTACTCGGCTTCTTGCGTGGAGAAGCCGCCGCCGTAGACGGCTCCGAGCAGGCGGTTCCACCAGGCATTGACCATGCGGTGGATGGGGCCGGGCTGGCGATCGCGCTCGCGGCGACGGCGTGTGGCCTGGTTGCTGTCGGGACCGCCGGCGTTACGCTGGCTTAGCTCTTGGATTCGTGCGAGCTCCTCGGCGGTGTGCGATGCGGGGAACAGGCCGTTCTCGATGCGTCCGCCCTGCCCGTGCGCCCCGCCCGATACGATGGGGTCGGTGACGCCGTTGCGGCGGGCGATGGCGCGGCGGATGCTATCGAGGGGCGTGATGCTCAAGGCGGAGTCCTTTCTATTGCTGCGCTCTAGTATAGACGCGGCGGTGTTTGCTCGTGTTTTTGAACGGATTGTTCAATATTTCGGCAGGCGGCAGAAAATTGTCGGTAAGCGTGCGGTATCCTGTTCAAGTTTTATGACACCCCCGATGCCGCCCTCGCGGTACCAAGGAGCTTTTACCCATGGACGTCGCCGCATTTTTGCTGGCTCTTGTGCCTATCATCTGGCTTGTCGTGATGCTGCTGTGCTTTAAATGGTCGGCCTGGAAAGCCGCGATTGGTTCGTTTGTTCTTTCGTGCGTGCTCGCCTTTGCGTGGTGGCATTTGCCGGTGGCGCAGATAGCCACGGCCTCGCTCGAGGGCTTTTTGATGGCGCTGTGGCCCATCGTGTTGGTGATTATCGCCGCCGTCTTTACGTATAACCTCTGCGTTCGCACGGGCGCCATGGACGTGATCGGCAGCATGATCACCTCCATCAGCAGCGATCGCCGTCTGCTGGCGCTGCTCGTGGCGTGGTGCTTCGGCGGCTTTATGGAGGGCATGGCTGGCTTTGGTACCGCTGTCGCCATTCCCGCCGGCATGCTCGCGGGCCTTGGTTTTGAGGCCGTGCCTGCCGTGCTGATCTGCCTGCTGGCCAACGGCGTGCCCACGCCCTACGGCTCCATCGGCATCCCCACGGTGTCCGTTGCCGACCTGGTGGGTCTGGATTCCCTGCACCTGGCGACCGTTCAGCTGGTGCAGCTCGCACCGTTCTTTGTGGTGATGCCGCTGCTCATCGTGTTGGTTGCGGGCCGCGTGACCGACGATCAAGGCGATGTTGCGAGCGTAGGCGAGCGCCTGCACGGCGTGGCCGGTATCGCGCTGCTCTCTGGCGCGTCCTTTGTCGGCGCTGCCCTGGTCGTCGCTATGTTTGTGGGCCCCGAGCTTGCCGTGGTCGTGGGCTCCATCGTGTCGCTCGCGCTGACCGCCGCGCTTGCCATGCGCGCCGAGAAGTCCGGTCACCTGGACGCGCGCTTTCACATGAATATCGAGGCCGGTGAGCAGCTCACCGCTAAGTCGGCGCTTTCTGCCTGGTCGTGTTTCATCCTGATTTTTGTACTGCTGTTGGGTACGTCCAACCTGGTGCCCGCCGTGCATGCCGCGCTTGCGCCCTTTGCGAGTCACGTGCAGGTGTATTGCGGCGAGAACCCCGGCATGCTCACGTTTTCGTGGATTAACACGCCGGGTGTTTGGATCTTCCTGGCCGCGTTTATCGGCGGCGCCATTCAGGGGGCTTCGCCGCGCATGATGGGCGAGGTGCTGGCCGCGACTGTGAAGCAGATGATGCCGACGGTAATCACGATGCTTTCGGTGCTGGGCTGTGCCAAGGTGATGGGCTATGCGGGCATGATCTCTTCGATCAGTGCGTTCTGCATTGCCGTCGCCGGTGGTCTGTACCCGATTCTGGCCCCGTGGATCGGTGCCGTCGGTGCGTTCGTGACCGGTTCGGGCACATCGTCGGGCATGCTGTTTGGTCCCATTCAGAGCCAGGCCGCTTCGGCGCTGGGTGTGAGCGACTACTGGATGGTTGCGCTGAACGCCCTGGGTGTCGCCGCCGGCAAGATGATCTCGCCGCAAACGCTCGCGATTGGCCTTGCCGCCGTGCACGTGCGCGGTAAGGACGCCGAACTCCTGGGTGCAGTGCTGCCCTACGCCGCCGGCATGCTGGTCCTCATGAGCGCCATCGCCATGCTCGGCCAAGGCCTGCCACTGTAGCCGGCACTCTGGGAACGTCCCTAAGTGCCGGCATCTGGGGACACTCCTTGGTTGTTGCCTGTTCAAGAGTGTCCCCAACGGCTAGTCGTTTAAGAACGTCCCCGATGACTGGGCCGCTTGCCTGCGATTTTTGACCGTTGGGCGGGCGCTTCGCCGTTGCCGCAAAAACGTTTTTGCATATCGGGTACAACGGGCTTTACGTGAGTAAAGTGCGCGCTGCGTCCACGTGTCGCGTTTTTAAAGGAGGCCCCATGCCTGGTGTTACCCCTGCAGAAGTTCTATCCAACTTTGGCATTACACTGGTCGAAGATCCCGCCGAGAATCAACCCCGCCTGCTGGTGGACCTGCCGGCGGCAGAGCTCGTCGAGCATGCCATTCGTCGCGAAGAAGGCCGCATGGCCTCCAACGGCGCACTGGTGATCGAGACGGGAGAGCGCACTGGCCGCTCGCCCAACTGTCTCTTATACACATCTGACGCTGCCGACGAATAGCCTTGTGT
>CABSNX010000132.1 GCA_902479205.1 uncultured Collinsella sp.
AAATTGGAGGCCGGGGGGGTTCAGTGCAACGCCAAGGCGAGGTGAAATCGCAACGCTAAATCTCACGGCACGCCTATGCTCCCCATCACGACACGCCGGAAGGGGACGCGACAATGCGCGAAAACGAACTGAAAATCGAGGAAATCGAGATCGACTCGCTCGTTCCGTACGAGAACAACGCCAAGAAGCACACGAGGGAGCAGATAGACGCCGTCGAGGCTTCGATTAAGGAATTCGGCTTCAGAAACCCCGTTATCGTCTGGCGAAACGCGGACGGCCTGCCGGAGGTCGTGGCCGGGCACGCGCGAATCACCGCCGCGAAGAACCTCGGGATGAAGAAGGTCCCGTGCGTCGCGTGCGACGACCTAAGCGATGCCCAGAGGCGCGCGCTCACGCTCGTCGATAACCAGACGACCATGATGACCGGGTGGGACGAGGACCTCCTCGCCTACGAGCTGGACGTCCTCGCGGACGAATTCGACATGGGCGACTTCGGCTTCTCCGAGGAGCTTGAGCCGGACGGCCTAAGCGCCGTGGAGGAGGACGACCCCGAGCCGGAGGTCACCATCTGCAGAGCGAAGCGCGGCGACGTCTTCGTTTTGGGAAACCACCGCGTGATGTGCGGGGACTCGACATGCCCAGAAGACGTCGAGAAGCTATGCGGGGGGGGGTCTCGCGGACATGATCTTGACCGACCCGCCGTATAACGTCGCGCTCGGCCAGCACATGCGGCCATCGGAGGCCAAGCAGCTCCGGCGCAGGACGGACGGCCTCGTTATCGACAACGACGAGTTCAAAGACGAGGCGCAATTCGAGGAGTTCCTGTACGCGGCGTTGAGCACGGCCGTGCCCCATCTGAAGGAAGGCGGCGCGGTATACACGTGGCTCGCGGTGATGCACATGCCAGCGTTCGCCTCGGCCCTCGCGCGCGCCGGAATCATGTGCAAGCAGATGCTCGTATGGGTCAAGAACACCTTCTCGCTCGGCCGCCAGGACTACCAATGGCGTCACGAGGACTGCCTCTACGGATGGAAACCAGGAGCCGCGCACTACTTCACGGACAGCCGCTCCGAATCGACGGTCTACGAGGACCTCGGCAAAGACCCGCACAAGATGAGCAAGGCAGAGCTCATCGAGATGGTCGAGGCGATGTCCGGCGACAGCGTGGCGACGGACGTGCTCCACTACGACAAGCCGTCGCGCAACGAGGACCATCCGACGATGAAGCCGGTAAAGCTGTTCGCATACCAGATGCGCAATTCGAGCCGCAAGGGCGAGACGGTGCTCGACCCGTTCGGCGGCAGCGGTACCTCCGTGATAGCGGCCGAGCAGATGGGCCGCAGGTGCCTGTGCATGGAGCTAGACCCGCACTATTGCGACGTGATCATAACGAGATGGGAGAACATGACGGGCCGCGAGGCGGTCCTCGAGACGGGGGAAGTTTGATAAAGAGATGCGAGTCATGCGGGCGCGAGTTCCAGGCGAAACGGAGCACCGCCCGCTTCTGCTGCTCGACATGCCGCAGCCACGCATACAGGGGCTATGCCTACGTCGGCGAGCTTAAGGCCCCGGCCCCAAACGCCGCCATGAGCGACGACGAGGTGCTCGAGGTCATCCAGCGCGCGCACGTCGCCGCCTCGGATATGTCCCGCGCATCCCTCATGACCGCCGCCCCGCTGTGCCTGTCCCTGAAGAAGGCCGCGAAGAAGATGGAGGACGCGCTGCGGGGTGAGGGCCTGTGAAGGGTGCCAAGCCGAAGCACGACGCCATCAGGCGCGGGATAACCGACGCATACGGCCTCGCGGCGAAGACCGACGCCGTCGGAGTCCTCATGCCCGAGGACATCGCCCTCGACCCCGTCCAGAGCGAGATATGGGCGTGGCTGTGCCCGCCCGTGAACAACTTCAGCGAGCAGGACATACCGACCCTGCGCCTCCTCACCTACTGGCACGCCGTGGCCGAGCAGGCGCAGCAGGCCATCCACAGCGAGGACGGTCGCATAAACATCTTCGACAAGATCGGCGTGAAGCCGTACAAGACACCGGATGGGAGGGAGGTCCCGCTCGTGCGCAAGAACCCGGCATTGACAATCCTGAAGGAGGCGTCGAGCGAGATTCGCGCCCTTTCCGACATGCTCGGCCTGTCGCCGCTCGCGCGCTCGCGCATCGGCCTCATGGACGCAACTACGGTCAAGACCGCAGCGGACACGGCGTCAATGTTCCGCTCAATCGACGCGGCCTACGAGCTGCCAGCGGAGGTAGTCGATGTATCGGACGCCGACTAGCTACTCGCGCGAGGGCCTCGTCATGGCGCGCGACTACGAGCGCTGCTTCACCTCGATGTGCCGCCACGTCGCCAACGACTCCTACTACGCGCAGCCCTTCTATCTTGAGGAGTTCCAGCGCGAGAATATCTGGAAACCGCTGTTCGCCTCCGGCGAGATGACCGCCAGGGGCTTCAAGCGCAAGTACCGCCGCGCCATCATCGGCCTGCCCTCCGGCTACGGCAAGTCCGAGACGTGCGCCGGAATCCTCCTCACCGTGGCCACCATGGAGCCGGTCCACAACGGCCAGTACGGAATGGTGGCGTCGTCGAAGGACCAGATTCGCAACGTCTACGAGAAGATCTGCACGATGATCAAGCTCAACCCGACGTGGCGCGAGCAGTGGGACATCGGGAAGAACATCATCACGCACAAGGAGACCAACGCTAAGATCATGATTCTGCCGAACACGGCGGACGCGCTGGAGTCGTGGCACTTCAACTTCCTGATATTCGACGAGCTGCACACCTACCCCGACTCGAAGGTCTGGGACGCCGGGGTCAAGGGCCAGAAGGTCCTGTGGAACCCGCTCACCGTGGGAATCACCACGGCCGGAGACAAGCGCGAGGGTTTCCTCTGGGAGATGTACAGCGACAAGGCGCGCCGAGACCCCGGCATGTACCTGTACTGGCTTGGCCTCGACGATGACGACGACATCGAGAAGCGCGCCGACTGGGAGAAGATCATGGTGGCCTCGTGGGTCAACTGGGAGAGCATCGAGGACCAGAGGGGCATGGCCGCATCCGCCCGCCAATTCGAGCGCTACACGGCCAACCGATTCCCGAAGGACAACGACGCCTACTCGGTCTTCAAGGCCCCGCAGCTCGACCGCTGCGAGCGCGGCACCAACAGGTTCGACTTCGGCAAGCCGTGGACGCTTGGCATCGACGGCGCAACGGCGGGCGACTCGTTCGCCATCGTCGCGTACCAGAAGCGCAAAACAAAGAAGGGGAAGACCGTCTGCCTCACCAAGGAGTGGGTGTTCGACACGCCAGACGAGGAGACGGGCCACTACGACTTCGAGCAGATAACCCAGCTCATCGCCGGGCTTTGCTCGGAGCACTGGCCGCAGGTCGTCGGAATCGACCCCAACCGCCTGATCGTGATGAACTCGCGCCTGCGCGATGTGTACGGAATCGAGACGGTCTCGTTCCCCCAGAACAACGCAACGATGTGCCAAGCAACGTCAATCGTCGTCAACGAGGTCAAGGCGGGCGAGCTGCGCCTGCGCGGCTGTCCCAAGCTCCGCGCGCATCTGGCCAACACCGTCGAGATGGAGCGCGAGCCGTACGGCATGCGCTTCGGCAAGGACTCCAAGAAGTCCAAAATCGACGCGGCCATCGCGCTGGCCATCGCGGCCCTCGCATACGACAAGCTGGTGAGCGGCACGGAGTCCTACGTGCCCGTCAGCTAATCTCACGCGGCCCATACGATGCCCCCGACAGAAAGGGGACGTATGGGACGTTTCTACGACATGTTCTACAAGAGGGAGCCGGTGCAGGACGTCGTGCACGTCACGCTGCCGCCGGGCTTCGCCACGCCACACGGATACGGCGCGCTCATGTCCATCGACTTCGCCGCCTGCGAGCAGACCAAGGCGCGCAGCATGGCCAGCCTGCCCTTCTCGGTGATGCAGGCCGGGCGCGACGGCCACAAGCGGCTCGACAACCACCCGCTGGCCAAGATTCTAAACGGCATGGCCAACGAGGAGATGACCGCCGCGAAGCTCATGGACTGGACCGTGCTGCGCCGCGACACCTTCGGCAATGCCTACTGGTACGTCGAGTGGTTCAAGGGCAAGCCGGTGGCGATCTGGCCCATCACGGCCAGCGTGATGCACGACTACGACAAGTACGCGCCCAGGGGAAGGCGCACGCGCTACTACGTCTCCCCCGGTGACGACCACGTGCCCGCCGGGTGGTACTTCCCCGACGAGGTCGTGAACATCTCCACGCACATGACCAAGGACGGCGTGAAGGGCATCTCCCTCGCGCGCCTCGCGGCCGAGGAGATCGGCCTGTCCATCGACCTCGAGCGCTTCTACCGCTCCATGCTCCACAACGGAAACCACCAGCTCGGCCACGTCGAGGTGCCCGAGGGCCGCATGGACGAGAAGGACCTGAAGGCCCTCCGCGCCGCCGTGGACGCCAAGAGCGGCGTCGCGGAGGCGGGCCGCGCGCCCATCTTCGGCTACGGGGCCAAGTGGGTGACGGACCAGCAGACGATGAAGGACGCCTCCGTTATCGAGCAGCAGAAATGGGTGCTCCATCAGGTCTGCCGCGCCTGCAACGTGCCCCCGTGGAAGGTCTACGACAGCGAGGGGGCCACGTACAACGGCGGCCAGCAGATGCGAATCGACTACGTGACCGACACCATCACGCCGGACGTGCGCGACCTCGAGATGGCGCTGCAGCCCGTCCTCGACGCCTGCTACCAGCGCAACACCAAGGCCAAGTTCAAGCTGAACGGCCTCATGCGAGGGGACGACGCGGCCCGCACGCAGTACTACCGCGAGCTCGGCTACTTCGGCGCAATCACCCGCGCGGACGTGCGCGACCTCGAGGACATGGAGCCGGTCGAGGGCATCGACCAGCCGCTGTTCCCGCTCAACTACGGAACCGTCAACGACGACGGCACCGTGAACGTATTCAACGCAGACAAGCCGAACGGCACCGCCGACGGCACCCAGAAAGGGGCAACGAATGTTCCGAATCAAGAATGAGGCCGAGAAGGCCACCGTGTACCTCTACGGCACCATCGGCAGCGACTTCTGGTCCTCCGAGGAGTCCAACACGGCCAAGAACTTCGCCAAGGAGCTGGACGGCCTGAAGGGCAAGCCCGTCGACATCCGCATCGACTCCCTTGGCGGCGACGTCTACGAGGGCTTCGCCATCGCCTCGGCCATCCAGCGCTACAAGGGCGAGACCACGGCGCACATCGACGGAATCGCCGCGTCGGCGGCCTCCTATATCGCAATGATGGCCGACAAGGTCGTCATGAGCAGCTTCGCCCAGCTGATGATCCACGACGCATGGACCTACGCGCAGGGCAACGCGCAGGAGCTGGCCGACGTCGTCGCGCAGCTCGCCGCGCTCGACTCCACCATCGCCGGAATCATCTCCGCGCGCTCCGGCATGGAGCTGGCCGACGTCAAGAAGGCCATGGACGAGGAGACGTGGTACACGGCCGACGAGGCGCTCGAACTCGGCCTCGTCGACGAGAAGGTGGCCACCGAGAAGCGCGTGGCCGACGCGCTCGACCGCACGCTCATGGGCCGCTTCAAGCACGCGCCCGCCGACGCGCTGTCTCTTATACACATCTGACGCTGCCG
>CABSNX010000133.1 GCA_902479205.1 uncultured Collinsella sp.
AGACCCGGGGTGGTCTTGAGGTCGGCGATGGGCTCGGTGTTGCGGATGCCGGCGACGACGTCCTCGCCCTGAGCGTTGACCAGAAAGTCACCGTAGAACTCCTTGGTGCCGTCGGCCGGGTTGCGTGTAAAGGCGACGCCGGTCGCCGAGGTCTCGCCCTTATTGCCAAAGGCCATGGCCTGGACGTTGACGGCGGTGCCAAGGTCATCGGAAATGCCGTGCTGCTTGCGGTAGATGCAGGCGCGCTCGTTCATCCAGCTGCCAAAGACGGCCTGGATAGCAAGGCGCAGCTGAAGCTCCGGATCGTGCGGGAAGACGGGCTTGCCGTCGGCGACTTCGAGCTCGGGATACAGGGCGGCCTCGACGTTGTCGGAGAAAATGCCCTTGAACGTCTCGACAAGCTCCTGCAGGTCCTCGGCCGAAAGCTCGGAGTCGACGCGAACGCCGGCGACCAGGCGGGCCTGGGTCAGGGCATTCTCGAACAAGTCGGCATCGACACCCATGACGACGTTGGAGAACATCTGGATAAAGCGACGATAGCTGTCCCAGGCAAAGCGCGGGTTCTGCGTCTGGGCGATGAGTCCCTGAACGGAGTCGTCGTTGAGGCCTAAGTTGAGGACCGTGTCCATCATGCCGGGCATGGAGAACGGAGCGCCCGAGCGAACCGACACGAGCAGCGGATCGGAGGCGTCGCCAAGCTTCTTGCCGCAGCGGGCCTCGAGGTCGGCCTCGGCAGCAACGATCTCATCGAGTGCGCCTTCGGGCCAGAGGTTGCCGGCACCGGAGTACTCGACACAGGTCTGGCAGGTAATGGTAAAGCCACCGGGAACCGGCAGGCCGATGCGGCTCATCTCGGCAAGGTTTGCGCCCTTGCCGCCAAGCACAAAGTTCATGGACTTGTCGCCCTCAGTGACACAGGTGCCCTGGGCGTCGGTTCCAAAACGGTAAACCCTCTTGCAATCGCTCACGATACTTCCCCTTCCATGCGCTCTCGCGCACGACCGTGGTGACGAATCGACCCGCCGGATGCGGGCCGTGAGGGAACTATACGGCGGACGTTGAGCGGGCTTGCGTAGAGGGCGAGGGGTTTGGTAAACGTGATAAATGCGGCGGTAAACGGTAGGTAAAGGTGGTTACCTTATGAAGATACCACTGCAAGAAAATTGCAGGTCAAATGCAAGTTCTTTGCTAAATCGCTTTACCAATATCGTGCATTATTTTTAGATAGTATTTTAAGGCCGGTGAATTTTTAGCTACCCCAATGAGTTAGCTTTGCTGACATCGGCGGGCGGCGCGGCGGGCACGGGCTTCTTGGATTTCCATCAAATGACCGATGATCTCGGAGGCGCTCTCCTCAATCGCTTTGCCATCGGTACGCACCACAAAGCAGCCCAGACGCTTCATGAGGGCACGGGCTTCCTCGAGCTCGCTGCGCACGCTCTCGGGCTCGGCATAGGAGCCGGCGACGGCGCGAGCATAGTCATCGCCCAAGCGGCTATCGCGAATCTCAGAGATCACATCGACAGTCGAAATCAGACCAAACAACCGCATCGGGTCGACCTTGTAAATCGACTTCGGCGGCTCCATGCCATGGGCCAACGGAGCATTGGCAACCTTGTAACCCTGATAGGCCAAATACATCGACAGCGGCGTCTTGGACGTGCGCGATACGCCCAGCAGCACGATATCTGCCCCCGAAAGGTCGTCGCAGCCGCGCCCATCATCGTGCTCAACGAAATACTCCATGGCCTCGATGCGATGGAAATAGCGGTCATCGGTCCTGTGAATCACGCCCGCGACGCCCTTGGGCGGCACACCGATGAGCGATGACAGCACGGCAAGTGTCGGACCGATCAGGTCGACCGAACGGATATGAAGCATGCCCAGGTAATCGAGTACGCGGGCGCGAAGCGCCGGATCGACAATGGTGTGGAACACGGCAATATCACGATGGTCCGCATCGACGCGCGGACCCACAAACGACTTGACCTGCTCCACCGAGTTCACCTTGGGCAGGCGCAAGAGACGAAAAGCCCCTTCATCAAATTGCCCGGACGCCGCAAGCACCACCTCACAAGCGGTATCACCGAGCGAGTCGGAGATAACGATAACGGTGGGACGAGCGGTGACCGGGCAATCCATGCGGGGCTCCTTTTGCGCTTACGCGCAGGCTGGCTTACTTTTTGCGGGCAAGCTCACCGATGTTGGCGATGCCGGAGAAAACGGCCTCGAAGCGGTTGAGCAGCTTAAGGCGATTATCGCGGAGCTGCTCGTCCTTGTCCATGACCATAACCTCGTCGAAGAAGCGGTCGATGGGCGCGCGCAGGGCGGCCAGAGCGGCAAACGCGGCAGGATAATCCTCGGCGGCGAGAGCGGCGTCGACGGCGGTCTGAGCGGCCTCGGAGGCATCGGCAAGCGCAAGCTCGACCTCGCCCATCAGGGCGCGATCGTACTCCGCGCCCAGCTCGGGCTTGGAGATGTGCGCGGCGCGGGCATAGGCGGTTGCAAGGTTGTCGAAGGTCTCGGCGTCGTTCTTGCGGGCCTCATCGAGGGCGGCGCAGCGGGCGAAGAAGACGGACGGGGCGATGATGTGCACCGCGGAGACGGCGGCGACGGTATCGGCCGGAATCTTCTCGTCGCGGGCCATGCTCACCAGGCGGCCGTGGAAGAAGTCACGGACCTGCTGGGCGACCTCGGCGGCGTCAAACTCAATACCCTGCTCGCTATAGAGCTCAAGGGCGAAGTCAATCAGCGACGTGGGGTCAATCGGCAGACGATCGCGCAGGATGTTGATGATGCCGATGGCGGCGCGACGCAGCGCGTAGGGGTCCGAAGAGCCGG
Source organism: uncultured Collinsella sp. (assembly GCA_902479205.1). Lineage (GTDB taxonomy): Bacteria > Actinomycetota > Coriobacteriia > Coriobacteriales > Coriobacteriaceae > Collinsella. The sequence continues at coordinate 2,842 of CABSNX010000133.1, forward strand.
TCGGGGGCTCGCCGATGGCAAAGATACCGGCAATGGTATCGAGCTTGTCAGCACAGGCCACGATGCAGCCAGCGGTGCCCTCGGGCAGCTCATCGCCGGCAAAGCGGGGACGATAATGATCGCGAATGGCGTGGGCGACCTCGTCGTTCTCCCCCATCGCGCTGGCGTAATAACCACCCATTACGCCCTGCTGGCTCGTGAACTCGACGACGGCGTTGGACACCAGGTCGGCCTTGCACAGGTGCGCGGCGCGTGCGGCATCGGCAGCCAGGTGGGCGCCCAGATGGGCCTCGCGGGCGATGGCGAGCGCGAGCTGCTCAATGCGCTCGGACTTGGCGAGCACGCTACCAAGCTTCTCCTGGAAGGCGACCTTGGCCAGACGCTCGCGGAACTCGTCGAGGGAAATCTTCAGGTCCTCCTCGTAGAAGAACTTGGCATCGTCCAGACGGGCACGCACGACGCGCTCGTTGCCGTCGATCACGCGCTCGGCGTTCTCGGGCTTGCTGTTGGAGACGACCACGAACTCACGCGTGAGCTTGCCCTCGCCGTCATAGATCGGGAAGTAGCGCTGGTTGGTGAGCATGGACTCGCAGATGATCTCGTGCGGGACCTTGAGGAACTCCTCATCGAAGGTACCGACAAGCACCGTCGGCCACTCGCAGAGGTTGATGACCTCCTCGAAGACCTTCTTGGGCGTGTCGACATGGCAACCGGGGCGCGCAGCCTCGACCTCGGCGATACCGGCAAGGATGGCTTCACGACGACGCTCGGCAGAAAGCACGCCGGCGTCCTCGAGCACCTGCTCGTAGACGGCGGGGCTGGCGACCACATGGTCACCAGGGCCAAGTACGCGATGACCACGCGTGGTGTTGCCACTCGTCACGTCGGCAAACGACACGGGCACAACATCCTCGCCCAAAAGGCAGCAGATCCAGCGGACCGGACGAACAAAGGTCGCATGCTCGTGACCCCAACGCTGGCTGCGGTAGTTGGGCCACTGCAGGCCGGCGATGGTCTTCTCGCACAGAGCGGTCAGAATCGGCGTAGCCGGTGCGGAGGGAATGTTCTTCTCGGCGAACACATACTCGCGACCGTCAGTGTCCTCGCGACGGACCAGGTCCTCGGCAGCCACACCGCACTTGCGAGCGAAGCCCTGGGCGGCCTTGGTGGCGTTGCCGTCGGCATCAAAGGCAATGTTTGCCGCGGGACCACGCTTGACCTCGTGAACCTCATCGGTCGCGGTGGCGACATTAGCCACGAGCGCGGCAAGACGACGCGGGCTCGAGATCACGCGGACCTCGCCGTGAGCCAGACCGGCCTCGTCGAGACCCTTGGCGATCATGGTGCCAAGCTGCTTGACGGCATTGTTCAGCGGTGAGGAGGGCATTTCCTCCGTACCGATCTCAAACAGGAAATCCTTAGCGTCTGCCATGGCTTACGCCACCTCGCCTTCCTGGTCGGCATTCTCGTTGACTCCGGCGACCTCGGCCATGTAGGCCTCGCAGCACGCCTTGGCGACGGCGCGGACGCGCAGGATGTAGTTGGCACGCTCGACCGCGGACAGGGCGCCGCGGGCATCGAGCAGGTTGAAAGCGTGGCTGCACTTCATGACGCAGTCATATGCCGGCAGCGGCAGCTTGCGCTCCAGGCAGGAATGGCACTCGGCCTCGTAGTCATCAAACTTCTGACGCATCATCTCGACGTTTGCGACCTCAAAGTTATAGGCACTGAACTCGCGCTCGTTCTCGAGGAACACGTCGCCATAGGTCATGGGCGTGCCGTCGGGCAGGTAGCTCCACACCAAGTCGTAGACCGAGTTAACGCCCTGCGCATACATGGCAATGCGCTCTAGGCCATAGGTGATCTCGACGGGTACGGGGTCGACCTCGATGCCGCCTACCTGCTGGAAGTACGTAAACTGCGTGACCTCCATGCCGTTGAGCCAGACCTCCCAGCCAAGGCCCCAGGCGCCGAGCGTCGGGCTCTCCCAGTCGTCCTCGACAAAGCGGACGTCATGGTCGTTGGGGTCCAGACCGATAGCGGCAAGAGACCCCAGGTAAAGCTCCTGGGCGTTGACCGGTGAGGGCTTGATGAGCACCTGGAACTGATAGTAGTGCTGCATGCGGTTGGGGTTCTCGCCGTAGCGGCCGTCGGCGGGACGGCGGCAAGGCTGCGCATAGCAGGTGCGCCACTCGGCGGGACCGAGCGAGCGCAGCGTGGTCGCGGTATGGAAGGTACCGGCACCGACCTCGGAGTCATAGGGCTGCATAATGACGCAGCCCTGCTCGCCCCAGTACTGCTGGAGGCGCAGGATGATGTCTTGGAAGGAAAGCGATGAAGCGTTCATGCCTCTAATATCCCCTCGTCGAAACGATTACACGGTTAGGTACTGTACTATAGCGGTTTTTAGTCGATAGCGCCGATGCGGTTGAGCGGCCAGTAGCGCACAAGCGCCACGGCGATCAAATCAGAGCGATCGACGGGACCAAAGTAACGTGAGTCGGCAGAGTTTTCGCGGTTGTCGCCCATCACCCACACGCACCCGTCGGGAACGGTGTAGGGATAGCTTACCTGAGCGCCGGGAGCCTGGACCGAAAGCGGCCAGCTCATGCCGGTCGTGTAGTCCTCGTCGAGCGCCTGGCCGTCAACGACCACCTTGCCGTCCCGAAGGTCGACCGTCTGGCCGGCCGTGGCAATAACACGCTTGACGAGAACATCGTGCTCGGAGGTGCCATCGGGGTTGTGGAACACCACGATATCGCCTTGGCTGACGGGCTGGCCGAGTT
>CABSNX010000134.1 GCA_902479205.1 uncultured Collinsella sp.
CAGCGTCAGATGTGTATAAGAGACAGGTGGCGACCATAACGGGGTCGACGACGATATTTTGTGCGTCCCAGGCGCTCAGGCGGTCGGCGATAACCTCGATAATCTCGGCAGAGGAAACCATGCCGATCTTGACGGCGCTGGGTCGGATATCATCAAAAACGGTATCGATCTGCGCCGCGACAATATCCGGGGAGATGTTCTGCACGGCGGTGACACCGAGCGTGTTCTGTGCGGTTATGGCCGTGATGGCCGTCTCGGCATACAGACGGTGCGCCGTGATGGTCTTGATGTCGGCCTGAATGCCGGCACCACCGCTGGAATCGGATCCTGCGATGGATAGAACGGCGGGTACCTTACTGCGATCCATGTTCGCTCCCTTGTTCGGTCGGATTCAAATGGGTCTTCTGCCTGCATTATAAAGTGCCCGGGCCGGCTGTATGCCGATCCCGGGCGGGTGGTGCAATCTTTACGTAAATGTAAGAAAATGTTCACATGTCAACAATTGACGAACACCTTGTGGCCGTTTGTGGCTCCGGTGACGAGTTAGTCCTCCATGCCGAGGTCGATTGTCGTGCCTTCGAACACCTTGTTGACGGTGCGGACGGCGCACATCTTGCCACACATGGTGCAGGTGCCCTCGGTGGCGGCGGGGGATTCCTCGTAGCGCTTCTTGCCGGTGACCGGGTCGAGCGCGCACTTCCACATGGCGTCCCAGTCGAGCTTGCGGCGTGCCTGGCCCATCTTGTCGTCCATGTCGCGGGCGTGGGGCACCTTCTTGGCGATGTCGGCGGCGTGTGCGGCGATCTTGGTGGCCATGAGGCCGTCGAGCACGTCCTGGGCGTTGGGCAGGCACAGGTGTTCGGCCGGCGTCACGTAGCACAGGAAGTCGGCGCCCGAGCTCGCGGAGATAGCGCCGCCGATGGCTGCGGTGATGTGGTCGTAACCCACGCCGATATCGGTCACCAGCGGCCCGAGCACATAGAACGGGGCGTTGTGGCACAGGCGCTTCTGCAGCTTCATATTGGCGGCGATCTCGTCGAGCGCCATGTGGCCCGGTCCCTCGACCATAACCTGGACGCCGGCGGCCCAGGCGCGCTTGCACAACTTGCCGAGCTCAATCATCTCGGCGGTCTCGGTGGCGTCGTTGGAATCGTAGAGACAGCCCGGGCGGCAGGAGTCGCCGAGCGAGATGGTCACGTCGTACTCGTGGCAGATTTCGAGCACCTCGTCGTAGAACTCGTAGAACGGATTCTCGTTGCCGGTGACCTCCATCCAGCCAAACAGCAGCGAGCCGCCGCGGCTGACGATGTTCATAAGGCGGCCGGTCTCCTTGAAAGTTTTGATGACCGATTTATTGATGCCGCAGTGGATGGTCATAAAGTCCACGCCGTCCTCGGCGTGTGCGCGCACGACCTCGAGCAGGTCGTCCTTGGTAAGCTTGACCAGCGGCTTTTCCATGTAGCCGATGGCGTCGTACATGGGGACGGTGCCCACCATGAGCGGCGTCTCGTCGATGAGCTGCTGGCGGAACTGGCGTGTCTTGCCCGAGTTGGAGAGGTCCATGATGGCGTCGGCGCCAAAGTCCTCGGCGATCTTGACCTTCTTCCATTCCTCGGCGGCGTCGGCCTTGTCGCCCGAGATGCCCAGGTTCACGTTGACCTTGGTGGACAGGCCCTCGCCGACGCCAAAGGCGCGCATGCCCTTTTTGATGTGCACGATGTTGGCGGGGATGGCGATGCGGCCGTCGGCCACGCGTTCGCGGATGTACTCGGGGTCGCGATGCTCGCGCTCGGCGACCTCCTTCATCTGCGGTGTGATCTGCCCGGCGCGGGCGAAGTCGATTTGCGTGACGAGCTTGGGCTCGGTCTGTGTGCTCATTGGCACGGCTCCCTTCGTTGGCATTACCCATATCAGGTTTGCGGGTCAGGGCGGGCGCGCCCAGTCTCAGCCTGCCGTCTTGTCCTGCAAGCTCCCCGTTTATGTGGTGGGCTCAAGTATAGCCTGAATGGGTACGATTGACGCGATGAGCATGTCCATGGGGAGGCGAACATGGAAGACAAGCATCTATATCGAGAGATGCAATGGGATGTATCGGCCGAGGAAAGCCGTGCGCACCATGGCCTTGTCGCGATTGGTTTTGCGGTGCTTGCCGTGTTTGTGATTGCCTTTTGGATTTGGACGTTTGGCGGTCGCGGCGGCGCTGCCTGGGGGTTTGAAGCCGATGATAGCCTACCGATTATGACGGTGAGGAGTATTGGCGGTAATGCCAATACGCTCGCCATTCCGGGCGATTATTGGTACCCGCGCGATGAGTTTGTGCAGTTGCAGCTGAGTGGTGGGTCCATTCCAGGCGAAGAAATCGAACGCGTGACGTTTGACGCGGCGCTCAAAACGCTGACGGTGAAACTCAAAGATCAAGGAGATGTGCCCACGACCATGGATATCGCCCTGACGGAATGGCGTCTGGAGCCTCCGACGGGTGTTGCGGTGTCCGAGGTTGAGCACGTCAAGATTGTCTATCAGGACGGTTCGACAAACGGGATTGCAAAGGCCGACGGTCTAGCAGAATAGCGGAGTGTTTACCGAATGTCATGAAAGCATGCCAGGGTGGAGTTCTGCGCTAGCGACAGGCTTCTAGAATGCCTGCTCGTTGATGAAGGTCAGGCTGTCTGGGGACGAGAACTCGGGGACATAGCGGTAGCCAAGGTTGAACTCGGTAAGACCGGCGGCGTCCTCGACCTTGTTTTCCGCCATCCAGCGGACCATCGAACCGCGTGCCTTTTTGCTGGCGGTCGACCGTTGGATGGGCTTCCCGTTGCGGATACCCTCGCCAAAGAGGCACGTGACGGCTGTGGCGTCGCCCGCGAGGTGGGGCAGAACGGCTTTGGCATACTCTACGCTGGCGAGGTTGACGATCGTGGTGTTTGAGCCTGCCGGGGCGATAGCCCGCGCGAGCTTGTCGCTCCAAAACGCGTAGAGGTCTCGGGCATCGTCGACGGCGAGCTTCGCGCCCATCTCCAGCCGATACGGTTCGACGGCATGAAAGGGGCGTATGCATCCGTAAAGGCCCGAGAGGATCCACAGATGGTCTTGCAGCCATGCGAGCTGCGCGGAATCCATCACTTCGGGCGCCATGCTCTGGTATTGAATGCCGTGATAGGACATGACGGCAGGGGAGAGGTGACGGGCGAGTTCGGGATTGTCGAGATCGCTGTTTTTCAGGATGGGCCCGAACTCATGCAGAGTGTTGAGGCAAGGCCCCAGCAGTTTGTCACTCACGTTCCACAGCGCCTGCAGGCCGGCGCTGCCTTCATTCCGCTCGATATCTAGCAGTGCGCGGTGGAGGCGAGCCGTCTCGCGCACAAAGGGTGGAATGCCCAGGACTTCAAAAGCATCTTGGGCCGCGCGCATTTGCTTGGCGGGCGAAATGATGACCTGCAGCATGAACTCTCCTCTGCCAAAAAGGAAGTTGCGGTGGAATACGGTCTGTTTTGGCCGTTTATGGGCCAGTTTAGTCCGTATTTCACCGCAACTGATGAAGGGTTGGTTAGGCGCGCTCGAGGAAGGCCTTGTAGCCGCGGTAGGCCTCGTAGATATCGGCCTTGTTGGCGACTTCCCACAGGGCGTGCATGGACAGGACGGCAACGCCGGAGTCGATGACGTTCATGCCGTACTTGGCCATGATGTAGGCGATGGTGCCGCCGCCGCCCGCGTTGACGCGGCCGAGCTCGCAGGTTTGGAAGTCCACGCCGGCCTCGTCCATGATGTCGCGGACGAGGGCCACGTACTCGGCGTCGGCGTCGTTAGAGCCGCCCTTGCCGCGGCTGCCCGTGTACTTGTTGAAGCACAGGCCGCGACCCATGAAGGCGGCGTTTTTAGTCTCGAACTTGCCGGCGTAGCCCGGATCGAAGCCGGCGGACACGTCGGAGGAGAGCATGCGGCTGCGGGCGAGTGCGCGGCGCAGGGCCAGCGGGCTATCCTCGCCGGCGAGCGTCATGATCTCGGCGACGGTGTTCTCGAAGAAGCGGCTCGTCATACCGGTAGCACCCACGGAGCCGATCTCCTCCTTGTCGACGATGAGCGTGATGCTCGTGCGCTCGACATTGGCTACATTGATCTGGGCGAGCATGGAGGGGTAGGCGCAGACGCGGTCGTCGTGGCCATAGCCCAAAATCATGGAGCGGTCGAGGCCCATGTCGCGGGCGGGGCCGGCGGGCACGACCTCGATTTCGGCGGAGAGGAAGTCCTCCTCCTCGACGTCGTACTGCTCCTTGAGGATGTCCAGGAACATCTGCTTGACGGGCTCCTTGGGGGCGTCCTTGTCGTCCTCGTCAAACTTGACGGGGCGACCGCCCACTATCACGTCGAGGATCTCGGCGTCGACGGCGTCCTTGGCGGGCTTAGACATCTGCTCGCTCGAGAGGTGGATCAGCAGGTCGGAGATGGTAAAGACCGGGTCGTCTGCCTTGTCGCCGATGTTGATGTCGACGGTGGTGCCATCCTTTTTGCAGATGACGCCCACGAGTGCGAGCGGGGAGGCTACCCAGTGGTAGCTCTTGACGCCGCCGTAGTAGTGCGTGTCGAGGTAGGCCATGTCGCCGGCCTCGAAGACGGGGTTCTGCTTAAGGTCCAGGCGCGGCGAGTCCACGTGGGCGCCCAGGATGTTAAAGCCCTGCTCGAGCGGGGCGGTGCCCAGGTTGACGAGCATGAGGTCCTTGCCGTGGTTGGCGGCGTACACCTTGTCGCCTGCTTTGAGCGCGCGACCCTCGGCGATCACGGTCTCCAGGTTGACGTAGCCCGCCTCCTCGGCCATCTTGATACCGGTCTTGACGCACAGGCGTTCGGTCTTGTTCTCGCTCAAAAACTGCTTATAGCCGCGGCAAAGCTCCTCGAGTTCCTCGATTTGCTGTGGCGTGTACTTTTTCCATGCGCAGGGACGCTCCATGACGCAGGCTCCTTTCGGATCGATCGTGCTGGTTGATGTACCGTGAGCCATCGTATCACGCGAGGGCTCACGGTGGCGGGGGAGCTTGATGTGCGGTGGCCGCGGGGCGGGGAGCGTGTAAACTGGAGTGAGCAAACCGTGCCCAGCCCAAAGCGAGGTATTTAATATGTCTGACAAGCGCCGCACTTTTGCCGTCATCGACGGCAACTCGCTCATGCACCGCGCCTTCCACGCCGTGCCGCCGACCATGAACGCGCCGGACGGTCGCCCCACCAACGCGATCTTTGGCTTTCTGAACATGTTTCTCAAGATGATCGATGCCTTCAACCCCGACGGTGTGGTCGTGGCGTTTGATAAGGGCAAGCCGCGCGTGCGCATGGAGATGCTGCCGCAGTATAAGGCGCAGCGCCCGCCCATGGACCCCGATCTGCACGCACAGTTTCCGATGATTAAGGAGCTGCTCACGGCGCTTAACGTGCCGATTCTGCAGTCCGAGGGCTGGGAAGGCGACGATATCTTGGGTACCATGGCTCGCCTGGGTGAGGAAGCCGGCTGCGACGTGCTGCTGGTGACCGGCGACCGCGACATGTATCAGCTCTGTCTCTTATACACATCTCCG
>CABSNX010000135.1 GCA_902479205.1 uncultured Collinsella sp.
GGTCAGCCCGTGGGAGGCCAGGGCGCCGCTGACCGGTGGACGGCACCGAGCCGCCGCAACGGATTGAGAAGGGGGAGGCCTCGCGGCCTCCCCCTTTTTTGCGTTTGATAGAGAGCTGTAATACAGAACTCGCCTTCGTTTAGTTTGTCTTACTGTTTGGCTGTATTTTGAGTCCTTCTTTTGTATTTGCGCGATAATAACTCCCATTGGCGTTAGGGAGGACTTGATGTTTACCGTTTTTGTCTTGGGCAATATTGCTTCGGGTAAGTCGACTGCCTGCCGCTATCTCAAATCTCATGGCGCCATGCTTATCGATCTGGACGAGCTTGCCAAATCGCTGTATGTGCCAGGCTCCGATATCGTCAATGCCCTCGCGGAAGAATTCGGTTGGGACATTCTGGACGGGGAGGGCGGCGTTCGTCGCAATGTCCTTGCTGCTCGAGCTTTCGCCTCTCCTGATACAGTTGCGCGGCTCAATGGCATCGTTCATCCGGTTCTCATCGAACAGCTGTCACTGAGGATCCTTGATCCGGTCTGCTGTACGGTTTCGTCCCCCTGTTATCCCTTTGCGGTTGTCGAGGTTTCTGCCCCGACTGGTTTTGAGGATGCTTTTGGCCTGGCTGATGAAATTCTGGTTATCAGCGCTCCTTTAGCAGTTCGTCGCGAGCGTGCCATTCATCGTGGTATGGAGCCCTTTGATTTTGATGCGCGCTCTGCATGCCAACCTGATGATGCTTCGCTTTGCAATCTCGCTACGACGGTAATCGATAATGCGGCGGGCGATAACTCGTTCTTTGAACAACTGGACGCATGGCTTGCGCGCCATGGCTTCGGGGATGTAGTGGATAAGGATGAGGCCGATGCCTAAGACACGTTTCTTTACGTGGTATCGCGTGGCGCCACTTGCCGTTATTTTCGTCTTCGGCCTTATTTCGCTCGTCTACTCGTATGCTCCTGCCGCCTTCTTTAAGCCTCTGTATCCAATTGACTACGAGGCGTACGTAAAGCAATCGAGCATTTCGCACAATCTTGATCCGTATCTGGTGTGTGCTGTCATAAAGTCGGAATCGAATTGGGATCCCGAGGCAGAGTCGAATCAAGGCGCTCAGGGATTGATGCAGCTGATGCCCGAGACTGCCCAGGATATGATTGCCAAGGGTCTTGTCGATGGTAGTGAGTATTCAGCCGACGACCTTAACGATCCCGCTACGAACATCGAGTTTGGCTGTGCGTATCTTTCGTATCTTCTAACGTATTTTAACGGGTCGACTGACAGCGCCATTGCCGCCTATAACGCCGGCATGGGCAATGTCGACGGATGGGCGCAGCAGAGCACGTCGCTTCATAATGCAATCACCTTTCCCGAGACGCAGGCGTATCTGATTCGTGTCAATAATGCCTGGGTTCGCTACAAGACCCTCTATCCCGATCGGTTCGTATAGGACTATGCCTGCCGCCTGCGTATACTGCAGATATATGAGTTAGGAGTATCCATGGCGGAATTTGAAGTTGAGCGTGTTGGAGGAGAGCTCAAACGTTTTGGCGTTGAGGGCTCTGAGGTGCCGTTTAAGGTCGTGTCTCCATACGAGCCCGCTGGTTCCCAGCCTAAGGCCATTGAGTCGCTTGTGCAGGGCGTGAGGAACGGAGATCGCTATCAGGTTTTGCTGGGCGTGACTGGTTCGGGCAAGACCTTCACGATGGCTAAGACTATTGAGGCCCTGGGGAAGCCGACGCTGGTCATGGCTCCCAACAAAACGCTTGCTGCTCAGCTCGCGAGCGAGCTCAAGGAATTCTTCCCTGACAACGCCGTGGTCTATTTTGTGTCGTACTACGATTACTATCAACCCGAAGCGTATGTGCCGCAAAGCGATACGTATATCGAGAAGGATTCCTCGATTAACGAAGAGGTCGAGATGCTGCGTCATCAGGCGACTGCATCGCTGCTATCCCGACGCGATGTGATCGTCGTCGCATCGGTCTCGTGTATCTATGGCATTGGTTCTCCCGAGGACTATGCTGGCCTAGCCCCGAACGTCGACAAGAAGGTGCCGCTCGAGCGCGATGACTTTATCCATGCGCTTATCGATATCCAGTACGATCGCAATGACTATGATTTGGCACGTGGCACCTTCCGCGTGCGCGGCGATGTCGTCGACGTGTATCCACCCTATGCCGAGCATCCGTTGCGGTTTGAGTTCTTTGGCGACGAGGTTGAGCTGATTGCCGAGATCGACGAGGTCACCGGCGAGATGCTACGTGAGTACGAGGCCATTCCCGTGTGGCCGGCCTCGCACTACGTGACTGAGAAGCCTAAGGTCAAAGCGGCTCTGAAATCAATCAGTGAAGAGTGCGAGAAGCGTGTGGCCGAGCTCAAGGCGACTGATAAGCTGCTCGAGGCACAGCGTCTGCAGCAGCGCACCGATTATGATCTCGAGATGCTCGAGACCATGGGTTTTTGTAACGGTATCGAGAACTACTCGCGTCATCTGGACGGTCGAAAACCGGGCGAGCCGCCGTTTACCTTGATCGATTACTTTCCTAAGGACATGCTCTGCATCATCGATGAGAGCCATGTGACGGTACCGCAGATCCGCGGCATGCACGAAGGTGACCGCTCGCGTAAGGTGACGCTGGTGGAGCATGGTTTTCGTCTGCCTTCGGCACTCGATAACCGCCCGCTTCGTTTCGATGAGTTTGAGGCGAGGATTCCCCAGTTCATCTACGTTTCGGCCACGCCGGGCGACTATGAGCTGCGGGTTAGCCAGAACGACGTTGAGCAGATTATTCGTCCGACCGGCCTGCTCGACCCCAAGATTGACGTGCGGCCGGTCCGAGGCCAGATTGACGATCTTGAGGACGAGATTCGCGAGCGCGTGGCCCGCAAGGAGCGCGTGCTGGTGACCACGCTCACCAAGCGCATGGCCGAGGATCTGACCGATCACCTGCTCGACGCTGGCATTAAGGTCAACTACATGCATTCCGATACAGCTACGATGGACCGTGTCGAGATCCTGCGAACGCTGCGCGAGGGAAAGATCGATGTTCTCGTTGGCATCAACCTGCTTCGCGAGGGTCTAGACCTTCCCGAGGTCTCGCTGGTGGCAATTCTCGACGCCGACAAGGAAGGTTTCTTGCGCAATCGCCGTTCGTTGATTCAGACGATTGGCCGTGCGGCCCGTAATGCCGACGGCGAGGTCATCATGTATGCAGACGTTGTGACCGATTCGATGAAAGAAGCCATCGAGGAGACGCAGCGCCGTCGCGAGATTCAGATGGCATATAACGAAGAGCATGGCATTGTGCCCAAGACGGTCCGCAAGGCCATTAACGACATTTCGAGCTTTATTGCCGAGGCCGAAAAGACTGTGGGCTCGAAGGGACGCTCGAGAGGCGATTCGCTGGGTCACGGTGCGTTCTATACGCCCGACGAAAACGGCGAGGGCGCCGCGTCGGAGACGGTGGCGCCCGAGCAGACGCTTGCCGAGCAGCTGGAAGGGCTGCCGCATGACGAGCTCGTGCGGATTGTCGAGACCATGGAGGAAGACATGCGTAACGCTTCCGCCGCCATGGACTTTGAGGAGGCGGCACGTCTGCGCGATGCCGTCGTTCAGATTCGGGCGATGCTCGAGGGCGCATCTGAGGACGAAACGATCGAGCGTTTGCGTTCACAGGCTCGAAAGGGCTCTACCTTTGCTTCGGGCAGAAAACGCCAGGGTGCACGATTCAGGAAGTAGTGAACAGGCCCCGAGTTCCCTGTGGAGCTCGGGGCCTGTGTCGTTCGGACGCGGGAGTTCGTGCGCTAGAGGTCTGCTATCAGCGCCTCGGCGCAACGGATGCCGTCGGTGGCGGCACTCATGATGCCGCCGGCATATCCGGCACCCTCGCCGCAAGGGTAAAGGCCCGGAGTCGACGTGGCGTGGCATGTTCGATCGCGGGTGACGGTGACCGGGGAGCTCGAACGCGTCTCCACGCCAGTGAGGACCGCATCGGGGCGGTCATAGCCACGCAGTTTCTTACCGAGCAGGGGGATTCCCAAACGAAGCGATTCGACGATATGCTGCGGGAGGGCATCGTCGATCGCCGTCCAGGTCACGCCAAGTGGATAGGTCGGTTTTACCTCTCCGGGTGCCGTGCTGGCGCGCCTGGCAAGGAAATCCCCGACGAGCTGTGCCGGCGCGTTCCAGTTGGAGCCACCCAGGCGATAGGCGGCTCGCTCGCAGGCGCGCTGGAGTTCAATGCCTGCGAGCGGGTCATCGTCGGGAAGGTCGTCGGGTGTGACGTTAACGAGTAGGGCGGCATTCGCGTTGCGCCCGTTGCGGGCATTGAGGCTGGCGCCGTTGACGCACAGATGGCCCTGCTCGGAAGAAGCCGCGACAACCTGTCCGCCGGGGCACATGCAAAACGAGAACACGCTGCGGCCGTTGGGGAGATGGGCGACAAGCTTGTAGGGGGCTGCTCCGAGTGCCGGGTGCCCCGCCGAAGGGCCATATTGGGCACGGTCGATGTCGCGCTGTGGATGCTCGATGCGCACACCCATGGCAAAGGTCTTTTGCGTGAGGGCAACGTCATGTTCTTTGAGAAGCTCGAATACGTCGCGGGCGGAATGGCCGCAGGCGAGAATGAGGTGTTTTGTGGCGATTGTCTCGCTTGTGGCTTCGTGCGACGGTTGGACATCGACGCCGGTGATGGCGCCAGATCCATCGGTTCGAATATTGACGAGCTTTGTTCGATAGCGGACGGTTCCACCGAGCTGCTCGATGCGCTGAGAAATGTTGGTGACGACGGTGGGGAGGATGTCGGAGCCAATGTGCGGCTTTGCGTCCCACAGGATGTCGCGAGGTGAGCCCGCTTCGACGAAGGTCTCAAGAATCAGTCGATGGGCAGGATTCTTGGTTCCCGTGTTGAGCTTGCCGTCCGAGAAGGTCCCTGCGCCGCCCAGGCCAAATTGTATATTGCTTTCGGGGTCGAGGATACGCTCCTTAAGAAAGAGGTCAATCGCTTCCGAGCGGCGAAGTGCGGGGTCGCCGCGCTCGATAAGCAGGGGTTTAAGGCCCGCTTCGGCAAGGGTGAGGGCGGCGAAGAGACCGGCGCAACCGGCGCCGACAACGACGGGACGCCCCTTGGGTGCATTCGGGACAGGGTTGGGGAATGAAGGAGCCTCGTCGTCTACCATACGGATGCGCGAGCGGTCGCGCTCGGCGACGCGGTCGACCACCTCCTGCTCGAGTCGAGAGCTTGTCAGCTCAACTCGAAAGCTCAAAATAAAATGGACATCTCGCTTTTTACGGGCGTCGATTGACTTGCGGTGGAGCTCAATGCCTTTAATCTGGGAATTCTCGCATCGCAGGGCTCGCTTGACGGCGCGTCTACCAATAGCAAGGCAGGCAGTTTCGTCGCCGGCCTCATCGAGTGACGCGTGGACTTGGGTGATTTCGATCATCGAGGTCTCCTTAGATGCAAGAAAGAGGCCGCCCGGTGTCCCAGACGGCCCGAATGCGTTTTGATTATAGACCTGTCTCTTATACACATCTGACGCTGCCGACGAATAGCCTTGTGTA
>CABSNX010000136.1 GCA_902479205.1 uncultured Collinsella sp.
GTCCCGGAATCCCCACGGTGTGGCCGTCATCTGGTGAGCCTCCTCATGCTGTGTTGCATACAGAACAAACGACCGGCATAGCTCCGCCGGTCTTTTGGGTACTTTAGCATACTAGAGTGCTTGCGGGGAAAATCCTTGTCCGCAGCTCACACCGTATTCATTTGGAAACATAGGGGCAGACGCTCAGCTAAATCTGACGATTATCTAGGCCAACCAGAAACCATATCCCGTTTTTCGTCTAAAAACTGGGATGCAGTTTCCGCTGAGGACCTTTTCCGAACTGCTTCTGCAGCGGCTGTTTTGGCTCCGGGACCGCGTCAATCGCATATCTTTATGGCGCCTTTATCCTACACATGTTGTATAACTACCAAATGTGGAATATAACAAAGAGCAAAACATAGGCTGAGCGTTATGGAGGATTGAGGTTGAAAGAGAAGCTATTTCGATGGGTCGTGAAGCACCGCAAACCCATCATCGCGTTCTATGCGGTGGCAGCACTGGTATGCCTGTTCCTGCGCCAGTTTGTAGGCGTTAACTACGACATTACGAGCTATCTGCCCGACGAAGCGGCGTCGACCGTCGCTCTGAATACCATGGGTGATGAGTTTGAGGGTGACATTCCCAACTGTCGCGTTATGGTGCCCAATGTCTCGATCGCTCAGGCGCTCAAATACAAGGACAAAATCAAAAAGGTCGACGGCGTCGAGGAGGTCCTATGGCTTGACGACGCGGCAGATATCGATCAGCCGCTTGCCACGCAAGACAAAGACACCGTTGAGACCTATTACAAAAAGAACAACGCCCTGTTTACGGTGACGGTTAATTCCGAAAAGGAGATCGAGGCAACCGACGCTATTCGAGATATCGTGGGCGACGAGGGCGCCATTACGGGCTCGGCCATGTCTAACGCGCTCGCCACCACATCGACCGAGCAGCAGATCAGCATTATCACGGTCGCTGTCATAGCGATTATCTTCGTGATTCTGGTCATCACGACTACCAGCTGGGCCGAACCCATCCTGGTGCTGCTGGGCCTGGGCGTCTCGGTGTTTATCAACTGGGGCACCAACCTCATCTTTGGCGAGATTAGCTTTGTCACCAACTCTGCGGGCTCCATTTTGCAGGTTGCCATCGCGCTGGACTTCTCGGTCTTTTTGCTGCACCGCTTTAACGAGGAGCGTGGCCGCCACGGCAGCGTTGCCGAAGACATGGTGCAGTCGTGCTGCCTGTCCTCGGTCGCCGTGTTTTCGAGCGGTTGCACGGTCTGCATCGGCTTTATCGCGCTTGCCGCCATGCAGTTTAAGATCGGCCCCGACCTTGGTCTTGCCCTTGCAAAGGGTATCGCCATCAGCCTGGTATCGGTCTTTACCTTTGTTCCTTCGATGTTCGTTCAGTTCGATGGCTTTGTGCAAAAATCGCAGCACAGGCCCTTTGTCCCGCCGCTGGGTAAGTTCGCCCGTCTGGTGCTCAAGGTCTGTATCCCCGCTGCCGTCGTGATCCTCGCCGTGGTTTACCCTGCGCGTGTGGCATCGACCTCCAGCGATATCACGTACTACTACGGCACTTCGCACATTTTTGGTTCGGATACGCGGCTTGGTCAGGATATGGACAAGGTCAAGGAGGTCTTTGGCAACTCCGATACCTACGTTGTGCTCGTTCCCCGTGGAGAGGTGAGCGAGGAGCAGGCACTCTCCAATGAGCTCAAGGCGCTCCCCGAGGTCAAGTCCATCCAGAGCTATGTTGACGTTGCGAGTCCCTATATCCCCACGGGCATGGCCGAAAAGGACACGCTCGATCTGGTGGAGGGAGAGCACTACAGCCGTTTGGTGCTCACGGTTACCGCGCCCTACGAGGGTCCGAGTACATTTAAGCTGGTCAAGAAGATTCGTTGTATCGCGGACAAACATTATCCGGGTAAGGCAATGCTCGCCGGCGAGGGCGTGAGCACCACCGACCTTAAGGACACCATCACCGTCGATAAGGGCAAGGTCGACCTCATCGCCGTCGTAGCCGTGTTCGCGGTCTTGCTGCTGGCCACCAAGTCGCTGAGCCTGCCGATCATCTTGGTGCTCGTGATTGAGACCTCGATCTGGGTCAACTTTGCTGCACCGCTCTACACCGGTATGCACGAGTTCTTCCTCGCCTACTTAATTGTGAGCTCCATCCAGCTGGGCGTTGCCGTCGACTACGGCATCCTGATTGCTGACCGCTATCGTGAGGACCGCGTGACCATGCATAAGCGCGAAGCGCTACTCGAGACCATGGAAGCTTGCACGATTCCTGTTTTGACCTCTGGATCGGTTCTGCTAATCAGTGGCTTCCTGATCCATGCGATCTCGAGCCACGGCGTGCTCAAGCAGATCGGCTGGTTCCTGGGCGTCGGCGTGAGCATCTCCCTAGTCGCCGTACTCTTTGCGCTGCCGGGTTTCCTGTATGTGCTCGATGGCCTCATCGACAAGACCACGCTCAAAGCTCATTTTTTGCCCAAGGATGCCCAGGATCCGGTTTCGGATACCACCGAGGCATCGGCTGCGGACGGCTCCGCTCAGTAACGTTTTACAAAGCAGTTGGAAGGAATACCGCAATGCATACCCATACCACTGATACCGCTTCGAAAGAGCTCAAAGCCCAACGCGATCTTGTACGTCGTCCCCATAAGCGCATCGCTGCGCTCGCTCTTGCCGCCGGTCTGACCGTGGCCCTTACCGTTCCCGGTGCCGTTGTGTTCGCCGACGGCGTAGGGTCGACGAGCGCTGCCTCGGCTACGAGTGAACAGATGGCGACGGACTCCGATAACAGCACGCCGGGATATAAGAAAAACCAGGTCGTATACGTCAAAACCGATGCTGACGGCAATCGCACGGGTGTTTACGTGGTCAATAGCTTCGAGGCCAATAAGGGCGTCAAGATCGACGATGCCGGCACCTATAACAAAGTGACCAACCTATCGACGACTCAAAAACTAACGGACGACAGCGGGTCGGTTGCCGTTACGGGCCAGGGAGTGCAGGACTTTGTCTACCAGGGCGATCTGGACAAGAACACTCAGATGCCGTGGAACGTCACCGTGGCATACCAGCTCGATGGCCGCGATATCGACGCCAAGGATTTGGCGGGCAAGAGCGGCAAGCTCACCATGAAGCTCAAGGTCGAAAAGAATGACGACTATACCGGTGGCGATTATGCCGATAACTACCTGGTTCAGATTACCGGTCAGCTTAAGGATGCCGAGGCACACGATATTGAGGCTGAGGGCGCCACGGTTGCTGCCAACGGCTCCAACACGCAGCTTACCTACATGGTGATTCCCGGCAGCACCGGAGACTACACCATTACGACCGATGTTGAGGATTTTGAGTTTGATGGCTGGCAGATTGTCGGCGTGCCGCTGAATCTTGCCATCGATGTGGACTCGAGCAGCATGGATACGAGCCAGCTCGTGGAGCTCTCCAACGGTATTGCTACGGCCAATAGCGGTGCTGGCCAGGTTGCCGACGGTGTCAAGACGCTCGCGGCCTCGCTTGCCACGGCCAATACCGGTGCCGGCACGCTGTCCAGTGGCGCCGCTGCGCTCGCGGCGGGTACGAGTCAGCTCAACGCGCAGGTCCCCACGCTGGTCGAAGGCGTGAGCAACCTTAATGCCGGTGCCGAGGGGGTTAATGCCGGTGCCGTGCAGCTTAAGGGCGGTGCGTCCGATCTTTCGGCGGGCCTTTCCAAGCTGCAGGGGAGCGCACAGCAGATCTCGGGCGGCATAAGTGGAATTGCCGCTGGGTCCGATACGTACGTCGACGCGCTGACGCTGGGCAAGCAGGCTCAGGAGGCAAACCTTGCCAAGGCGCAGGCTGCGGCCAAGGCGGCCCAGGACGCCGTGACCGCTACGTCGGGCAACGCCTACAGCGCGCTGTACGGGCCGCAGGGTCTTACGGCGGCGCTCAGCGGCGAGGGGCAGTACCTTGCCGGTGCACAGCAGGCGCTCGGCGGGGCAAAGCAGGCCGCGAGCGCCATGGGCAACGATGCGGCAAAGGCTAACGCCGAGAGCGCAAAGGCTGGCGCCGAGAGCACCGTTGCATCTATTGCCGCTGCCAAGGCGGCGGTCGCCGATGCTCAGGACGCGCTGGATAACGCGGCCGATCTCGACTCCGCCAAGGCTGCGGCAGCCAAGCTAAGCGAGGCTACGGCACAGCTGGATGCCGCCACCGCAAGTGCCGGCAGTGCTGCTACCAGCGCGGGTGCCGCCGCCACGGCGGCATCGAGCGCCGATGCGACGGGTCTTACCGCGCTTCTCGATTCTGCATCCAATGCCGTTGCGGGCGCGCAGGGTCTTAACACGCAGGTGTCGCAGGGCCTTAAGGGTGCCGAGTCCATGTTTGGCACGCTTACCGATCAGGTTACGACTTTGGCCCAGGCGGCCGGCGCCCAGGGCGGCGCCCAGGGTGCCGTCACCGCGCTCGATAGCGCCATTCAGGGCTACACCACTGTCCAGGATGGCCAACAGCTGAGCCTGGCCGGAGCCATCGCCTATATGAACAGCGCGATCAACCCGGCAAACCCCACGGCCGTGAACCCCGGTCTTGTCGCCGGTGTTGGCTCTGCAGCAACGGGCGCGGGTCAGCTGAGCGATGGCGCCGCGGCTCTTGCCGCGGGCACCGACCAGCTTGCTGCGGGCACACAGCAGCTCAACGGTGCCACGCCCGCGCTTGCCAACGGCGCATCACAGCTCAACAACGGTGCGGCGTAGCTCAAGACAGGTGCTGCTAGCCTTGCTAGCGGCATGAATCTTCTCTCCTCGGGTGCAGGTACGCTTGCCAGCGGCGCATCCGAGCTCGGCAACGGCATGCAGGAGCTTACCGACCGAACGAGCAATCTCGATACTCAGGTCATCGACACCGTTAAGGACAAGATCGAGGAAATGCTCAACCCCGGCTTTACGCCGACGGACTTTGTCAACGGCGAGCAGGGCGGACATATAAATCGCGTGCAGTTTATCTATATGACGGGCGCGATCAGCAAGTAGGCAGCCGCGCCCTTGTGGCGATTGGCATCGATAGCAAGTTATGAGGGGAGGGGCCGTCGGGCATTGTCTCGGCAGCCCCTCTTTGCTGTCAGCGGCCACTTCGCGTCTTTGCAGAAGCTGTACCGCAAGATTTGTGTTTGGAAGGAGACGCGCTTTCTGCAAGGGGCGGAGCGCGGAAAGCATGTCCCGGATTTGATGCTCGGAACGGGATGAGCTTTCCGGATCGGACCCCAAGCGGAAAGCGCGTCCCGTTTCGGGGCTTCAGAATGGGACGCATCCGGAAACCGCATCCCACTCTGAGCCGAAATTCCGGGATGAGATTTCCGCCGAGGACACCCTGCGCCGACGGCAACGCAAAAAGGGCGCCCGCGCGAATGCGGACGCCCTTGTGTAGGGTCGAGATATCAACCAGCCAAGATATCGGCCCTGCGGCCAGCTCTTAGTAGTCGAACTGGTGGTAGTAGCGGCGGTACTTGAGGTTGTGCTTGGTGACC
>CABSNX010000137.1 GCA_902479205.1 uncultured Collinsella sp.
AGAGAAAGGTTTCGGTTGGTGCTGTTGTCAACTCCACCTGCGTGCTTTCGGCTGACGGCAGCCATGCCTATCTAATCTCGCGCGACGGCAAGCTGCACGTCTTGGCGATTTCTGATGGCGACTCACGCGATGCGGATGCCGCTTCGCGTATTACCGAGGAGCGTGTGGTCGACCTTGGCCTTACGGGATGTGCATGCGTGCCTACGACGACGTATGATGGCAAGCTGATTGTTGGCGGCGAGGTTGCTGGCGGCTCTGCGCTGGCGATTATTGATCCGGCCAACAACTTTGCCAAGAC
The DNA here is from genome assembly GCA_902479205.1 of uncultured Collinsella sp. GTDB lineage: Bacteria > Actinomycetota > Coriobacteriia > Coriobacteriales > Coriobacteriaceae > Collinsella. Next base: position 299 of record CABSNX010000137.1, read on the forward strand.
GCTGGTTTCGTCTGCTGATGGCACTGCGCTTCCTGCTGGCGGCATCAAGGGCGCTCCGCTCGTGAGTGTCCAGGGCGAAGACGCGTATGTCTACTTCACGGTTAACTACGGCGAGAGCCCTGATTTCGTTAACTACACCTCAGGCGGTGGCGTATATCGTTACAAGTTGGGTGACGCTGAGGCTTCTGGTGTGTTTAGCGCAACGGGCCACTACAACTTCTGTGACTCGCCAATCGCTTGTGATGCCCAGGGCAACTTGTACTACATCAACGACTCTGGCACGCTGTTCAAGCTGAATGCTGGCGTTAAGGTTTCGTTTAGCGCCGGCGAGGGGTCCAAGGTCGATTTTCAGACTACGGCCGCCAACGGCTCTATCGCCAAGCCTGCCGATCCGACGCGCGAAGGCTACACCTTCGCTGGTTGGTATACCGACGAGGCTTGTACGGAGGCATATGACTTTAGCGTTGCGGTGACGGCTGATATGACGCTGTATGCCAAGTGGATCAAGAATGCTGTTAACCCTGGTGGTAACGGTGGCTCTGGCTCCGCTGGCGGCAACGGCGGTTCGGGTAATGCCGGTGCTGGTTCTGGCTCCGGTAACGGCACAAACGGCCAGCAGGCTGGCGGTGCTGTTGCTCCGGGTAAGAAGCCGGTGTCGTCTACCACGACTACGACCGAGACCAAGGACGATAAGGATTCCAAGAAGAAATCCGATAAGTCCGGCAAGAAGGACAAGAAGTCCAGCAAGTCCAGCTCCAAGCCCGATACGGGCTCGGCTGCCGCGACTACCGCTAAGAAGTCCGCTGAGGCTCCGGCACAGCAGTCTGGCTTCAATCCGCTCGCCATCGCTGGCGTGGCGGCCGGCGTGATCGGTCTCGCCGTCATCGGCGTGTTCGTGCTCACCAAGCGTCGGTAGGTGAGGGCTGTGTCCAATAAGCCTCAGGACGCCGAGTCCAAGCAGCCCGACTCGTCGTTCATCCAGCTTGACGATGCAAAGCAAAAGGGCGCCGCTTCGGTGGCGCCCGCCCCGCGGCGTAAGGCACTTGTTGGCGTCCTGACGGCCGTCTGCACCGTTTTGATCGTTGTGTCGCTAGGCTTTGTCCAACCTTCTTCCAGCGGTGCTTGGTCCATCGATTGGATCACTCGGGCCGTGGCGGGGAAGAGCGTTGCCGACTCTGGCTCTGCTGCCTCTCACAAGACAGAGGCGGGTTCCTCGTCTTCTGATGCCGCGGACTCTGAATCCAAGGAGTCGGATGAATCGGACTCCAAGGACGATTCCGAATCTTCGGATAAGGACTCCAAAAAGGATTCGAAGGAGAAGAAGTCCGAAAGCAAGGACGGCAAGACGTCCAACAACGCGTCTGCTGGACAGGGCTCTGAATCCGCCGGTGGATCGAGTTCTTCTGACGGCTCTTCTTCGGGCGGCGGCTCGGTGTCTGGCGGTGGGTCTGCATCCAACGGTGGCAACGCCTCTGCGGGCAATCAGGGCGGCTCGCAGCAGCCTGGTTACGTCACGGTGACGGTTGCGGTCACATCGAGCGCTGTGGGCAATCCCGTGTCTTCTGGTGGCACCTTCACCTTTAACGAGGGCGCAACTGCCTACGATGCCCTGTGCGCCCTGGGCCTTTCCGTGAATGCGCATGGCTCGTCGTACGGCACGTATGTCGCCGCCATTGGCGGTTTGGCCGAGAAGGAGCACGGCGGCACGAGTGGCTGGATGTACTCCGTCAACGGCGTGGCGCCCAACACAGCGTGCAGCAACTACGTCCTACACAACGGTGACAGTGTCGTCTGGTATTACGTAACGGGCTAAATGCCTCGACATAACACGCTAAACGGGCGGTTCGGACAAACATCCGAGCCGCCCGTCTTTATGCGAACGGGACGCAGTTTCTCGTCTCGTACGCCTTCCTCGGCAGACTCGGCAAACAAAAAAACCGGTTGGAACGAGAGTTCCAACCGGTTATACCTTCAAGCAAATGTCGAACAAACTACGACTGTGCGCCCTCGAGGAATAAGCGACGGCTAAAGTAGTTGTACCAGGTGACCAAGAACGTTGCGATTGCCTTCATGGCCTGGTAGCCGATGCTCAAAAACGTGACGCCCACAAACATGTACAGGTCGTTGAGGCCCAAACCGATCACGGACAGGATGGTGAAGATCGTGAACTCGCGCTTGCGGCTCATGCCCTCGCGGTGATCGAACACGTACTTCATGCTGAGCCAGTAGTTGACCACGACGGACGTGATAAACGAGATCGTGGTGCTCATCAAAAAGTCGAGGTGGAACAGCTCGACGAGCGCAATGAGCATGCCCCAGTCGATGCCAAAGGAGATAAGACCCACGACAGCGAACTTGAGGAACTGCTTGGTATGAGGTTGTGCCAGTGCCTTGCGCACGTAATCACATCCAATGCGTTGATGAATCGAGCAACGAGATACTTTAGAGCTTTTGCATGGGAAACGTAAGGTCTTTGGCAAGAACTATACGAACTCGCCAAATATTCAAGAGGTAATCCGCAAACGTTGCAAATCATTCCGTAAACGAGCAAGGCCCACGAACAACACAGCGCTTGACATGTGTCATCCGTGGGCTCCGTAGTGCAACGAGGAGGCCGAGCTACTTGGTCTGCTCGCCCTCCAGGAAGATCTTGCGCGTTACAAAGTTGTAGACCATGACCAACGCGGTAGCGCAAATCTTTGCGATATTGGCCTCGAGGCCCAGGCCGGCGTTGAGGGCCAGCACGATGCCATCGTTGAGCGCCAGGCCAATAACGGACAGCACGACAAAGATGATGAACTCGCGGCGGCGGCTCATGCCCTCCTTGTGCGCAAACACGAACTTCATGCTCGCGACGTAGTTAAAGATGAGCGAGACGATAAAGCCGCTGGTGTTGGCGATCAGGATATTGAGACCCAGACCGTAGTGGAGCAGATTCATGATGCCAAAGTCGATGACGGTGGCGACGACGCCGACGACGCCAAACTTCATGATCTGCGCAAGGAGCTTTTGCATGGTACCTGCCTTAGGGTGGCGCAGGGGCGCCGTGGGGATGACAAACTCAGCAAGTTTAGCCAATCCCCGCAGGCGGGGCTAGGCGCGCTCCTCGATAGCACCGTTTCTATATGCATCGAGCAGCTGGCGCAGGTCCTGGATCTGACTGCGAATCTTGACGCCGGTATCGGTGTCGCTCACCATACGGCGACGGTCGGCCTCGTCAAAGCGGTTGGTCTCGCTTTCGATATCGATGTTGCGGGTGAGCGCCTCGGCAACGGTGGTAAAGGCCTGGTGCGACTTGAGACGGCATCCGCGCGAGCTCGAGATGAGTGTGTAGCCGGCGATGCCCGTTTTGGGGTGGTAGGCGCGACAGAAGCCGCCGTCGATGACCAGCAGCTTGCCGTTGGCACGGATGGGCTGCTCGCCCTTGGTTGTTTTGACCGGGGTGTGGCCGTTGATGATGTGCCCCGTCGGCGAGCATGCCATGGGGGTGACGCCAAACTCGCGCATGATGTCGTCGCAGACCGAGGGCGACTTAGTAAGTGTAAAGTACGGGTCCATCGGCTCGACCCAGGTGCTCTTATCGGCGATATAGGCGCGCTCAAAGGTACGCACCACGCGTCCGCTGGCGGGTGAGTTAAAGCCGATCCACAGGTACCACATCCAGTCGAGGGCATCGCGGTCGCCAACGCGCCAGGCGCGGCGGGCGATATAGTCGCAAAAATCAAAATAATCGCGCCCGGCGTGCCAGGTGCCCAGGCAATTCATGCTGCTAAAGGTGCCGTCTTCGTTGAGCGGCACGCAGCCGTGGAACAGCAGGTTGCCGTTGGCGACCTTATACATGGAGCCGTGGGTATAGAGGAAATCGATGTGGCGATGCAGGTGATCGGCGGTGACAAACTCGGATACGAGCTTGTCGATGATGTGCTGCTCCTCGGGCGTGAGCGTGTAGGGGTCTGCCGGATCGACGGTGGGGAAGTCGTTGGTCGTGAGCGGCCGCACGCTGCCGTCGGCAAGCGTGACTGTGCCAGCATCGTGATCGATCTTGTCGAGCAGCAGGCGGTCGGCCATATCGAACTCGGGGTGGCGCTGGATAATCTGGCCCTCGAGCTTAAAAAGCAGGACGTTAATGGCTTTGATCAGCGGGCTGACGGACTCGCCGGCGGTATAGGTGGCGTCGGCGAAGGCGACAAGCTCGCGCAGCGAGATACCATAGTCGTTCTCGAGAATCTCGTAGTTGTCGTAGCGCAGGTTGTTGCGCAGCACCGTGGCGATGCAGGCGGGCTCGCCGGCAGCGGCGCCCATCCACAGCAGGTCGTGGTTGCCCCACTGAATGTCGAGCGAATGATAGGTGAGCAGGCGGTCCATAATCTTGGCCGCGCCGCCGCCGCGGTCGAAGATGTCGCCCACCAAATGCAGGTGGTCGACGGCGAGGCGCTTGATGAGCGAGGCGAGCGACTCGATAAAGTCGTCGGCGCTGGCGGTCTCCAAGATGGATTCGATAATGCGCTCGTGATAACGCACACGGTAGTTGTTCTCGTCCGGATGCGTGTGCAGCAACTCGTCGATGATGTAGGCGTAATCGCGCGGGATGGCTTTGCGCACCTTGGAGCGGGTATAACGGCTCGAAAGCGAGCGGGCAACCACAATGAGTTGGTCGAGCATGGTCTTATACCAGGTGGGCGAGTCCTCGCGCCGGCTGCGGACAAGATCGATCTTCTCGCGCGGATAGTAGATGAGCGTGCACAGCTCGCCCTTTTCGTCAAAGGAGAGCGTGTCGCCAAAGATCTCGTCGACATGCTCGCGCACGACGCCCGAGCAGTTGTTGAGGATGTGCATAAAGGCTTCGTACTCGCCATGCACATCGCTCATAAAATGCTCGGTGCCCTTGGGCAGGTTGAGGATGGCCGAGAGGTTGATGATCTCGGTGAATGCGGATTGCTCGGTGGGGAACTGTCTCGACAGCAGGCGCAGATACTTGAAGTTTTGCGGATTGCGATCGAATGCGACCATGAGGCACCTTCCGATGTGGTTGGTAAAACTGATAAAACAGCGTCAAGCGTTTATCAGTATGCGCCGCTTTTGTTTCGATTGGAGATGGGAGGTCGAATTGTTGGCCGAACGGTTTGGTAAATCGATTTAGTTGAGGTGGATATGGCCTGTCTCTTA
>CABSNX010000138.1 GCA_902479205.1 uncultured Collinsella sp.
GATGGACCTGTAGCTCAGTTGGTTAGAGCGTCCGGCTGATAACCGGGAGGTCACAAGTTCGAATCTTGTCAGGTCCACCATCAAAACTGTGAAGAGCCCTGAGGCGTTGCCTCGGGGCTTTTTTCTTGTCTGCGATAAATCTCATTTTGGTTTTGTGTGCTGTGCGAAAGATTGGGTAGTATAGCTATTCAATGCGGCGACCCTGCCGCGTGTTATCCGCTACGTACCGGAGGTGTTCCATGGTTCGTGTCGACATAGAGACCATCGTCATGGCCGCCGGTCCCGTGCCATCGCTTATCGTGCTTCGCGAGCGCTGCAGCAAATCGGACTCGCCCGCGCCGTTGCGTTCCCTTTCCATTCAGACTGGTTCGTTTGAAGCTGCTGCCATTAGCCGCGGCATCGATAGCGGCCGCGCCGAGCGCCCGATCACCCATGACCTGCTGCTCGATACCGTTGACGCCCTGGGCGCCAAGCTCGAGCGCATCGAGATCGTCCGCGCCGAGCCGCCGGTGTTCTACGCGACGATCGTCGTGCTGGCCGATGGCGAGGAGCGCAAGATCGATGCCCGCCCCAGCGATGCCATCGCCCTTGCCGTGCGCAGCAATGCTCCCATGTTTGTGGAGGATGACATCATGAATCGCCTGGGCACTTTTTCTACCCACGCCGAGGAAGTCGACGACGAGCAGGAGTTCGAGAAGTTCGACGAGTTCGTCCATACGCTCTCCCCCGATGATTTCTAAATGCGGGGCGGCCAGGTTGTGGAGCGTTCGCTGATGTACGGCGGCATGTCGGCCGAGGCAGCGGCTATCGCGCGCGAGGCCCAGATGCGCTCTGAGGCTTCTGAGGCGGCGCGCATTGCCTATGTGACGCAGGCCCGCACGCTTCGCGAACGCCGCGGCTCGTTTATCAAGATGGTTGTCATCTCCGCCCTTGTCGCGGCAATCTGTTCACGCCTTCGTGGTACAGTTGGTGCGCTTGGGTTTTCGATCTCTACGGGCCTGGTGATCTGGGGTGTGGTCGACGCGGTAATGCTGACCAGTCAGATCAAGGTGCTCGACAAGCGCGCGATGGATATGATGCGCGCCCGCGACGCTGCCGCCAAGATCGCCGCCGAGGCACAAGAACTGTAACGACGCCAGACTCGATGGGAAGGTCTAAAGATGGCACAGGATATGCAGGACGCCGGTAACGTCTCCGCCGAGCTCGACGCCATGGTGTGTGACCTGATTGGTGCGTTCTTGGACGACCTTGCCGCCGGCGAGAATCCGGGCGTAGTTGTGGCGATCGAGGACGCTGCTTCCAACCGCTATCTGGCGGCGCTCGACGAGGACGGCGAAGAGGCGTGCCTGGAGGCGGCCACCAACTTTATTTCCGAGCACAAGATGGGTCTTAAGGACGAGGGCCTGGGCCGTATCGCCCGCTATGCCATCGGCTACACCGGCTGCGTCGAGATTGACGGCGGCTATCACGATGCTCTGCTCGTGAGCTTCTTCGAAACCACGCTCGAGAGTGGTTTTTCGGCATATGTGCTGTATGAGGGCATGGGCGCCGGCGATGGTTTTATGTGGAGCGACCCTGAACCTGCAGGTGAGGAAACCCCTCTCATCTAAAATCGCTAAAATAAACGAGTTTTCGGTAAAAGGCTCAATATTCCCGCTGAGCGTTGTATCGCTGGGCGGGCCGCATACGCGTGCCGTTTGTATATGGATAGAAGATAGGGGAACTACATGCGCGTAGACAATCTGAGGAACATCGCCATCATCGCCCACGTCGACCACGGCAAGACGACGATGGTCGACAAGCTCCTGCGTGCCACGGACGCCTTCCGTGCCAACCAGCAGGTCGAGGACCGCGTCCTGGATTCTAACGACCAGGAGCGCGAGCGCGGCATCACGATTCTCGCCAAGAACATCTCTATCGAGTACAAGGACGTCAAGATCAACGTCATCGACACCCCGGGCCACGCCGACTTTGGCGGCGAGGTCGAGCGCGTGCTGCGTATGGCCGACGGCGCCCTGCTGCTGGTCGACGCCTTTGAGGGCCCCATGCCCCAGACCCGCTTCGTGCTGCGTCACGCTATCGACACCGGCCTTAAGATCATGATCGTCATCAACAAGATCGATCGTCCGGGCGCCAACCCCGAGAAGGCCTACAACGACTGCTTGGACTTGATGGCTGACCTGGGCGCCACTGACGACCAGCTTGAGTTCGCCATGGAGCACGTGGTCTACGCCAGCGCCATGAATGGCTTTGCCCGCCTTGACCCCAACGACGGCAATATGGACATGTATCCGCTGCTCGATATGATCATCGACGACATGCCCGCGCCCGAGGTTGACGAGAACGCCCCGCTGGCCATGCAGTGTGTGACCATCGACCACTCCAACTTCGTTGGTCGCATCGGTATCGGCCGTGTGTACTCCGGCGCCATCCACCAGGGCGATCAGATCCTGGTCGTCAAGAACGACGGCTCCAGCGCTACCGCTACCGTCAAGCAGCTCTTTACTTTCGACTACCTGGGTCGCACCGAGTGCCAGGAAGTCGGCGCCGGTGATATCGCCGCCGTCGTGGGCATCGACCGCACCGATATCGGCGATGTCTACACCGATCCCGAGAACCCCGTTGAGCTCGAACCCATCGAGATCGACCCGCCGACCCTGTCCATCGTCTTTGAGGCTTCGACCTCCCCGCTCGTCGGCCGCGACGGCGACATCGTGGGTGCCCGTCAGCTCAAGGAGCGCCTGTTCAACGAGGCTGAGAACAACGTGACCATGAAGATCGAGGAGCTCGAGGACAAGAGCGGCGTCGAGGTCTCGGGCCGCGGCATTCTGCACCTGTCCGTCCTGATGGAGTCTATGCGCCGCGAGGGCTTTGAGTTCCAGGTCGGTCGTCCCCGCGTTCTGTTTAAGAAGGACGAGAACGGCAACAAGATGGAGCCCGTCGAGCAGGCCGTCGTCGAGTGCCCGGACGAGTACTCGGGCAAGGTCGTTGAGGTCTTCGGCACCTCCGGCGGCATCATGACGAGCATGGATACCTCGGGTATCGTGACGCACCTCGAGTTTAAGATCCCGACCCGCGGCATCATGGGTCTTAAGAACCGCATCATGAACGTCACTCACGGCGAGGGCGTGTTCTACCACACCTTCCTGGAGTACGGCCCCTATGCCGGCGAGATCGGCAACCGCCAGAACGGCGCCATGATCTCCATGACCACCGAGAAGGCCGTTGCCTACGCTCTGGGCACGCTGCAGGAGCGCGGCCAGCTGTTTGTTGAGCCGGGTACCGAGTGCTACGAGGGCATGATCGTGGGCGAGCGCAGCAAGGCCGGCGACATGGTCGTCAACATCGCCCGTACCAAGAACCTGGGCAACCAGCGTTCCTCGACCTCCGATATCTCCGTCCAGCTGGTGCCGCCCCGCACCTTCTCGCTGGAGGAGGCGCTGGAGTACATCGCCGACGACGAGCTGGTCGAGATCACTCCCAAGAACATCCGCCTACGCAAGCGTCTGCTCAACGCCACCGACCGCAAGAAGGCTGCCGTCCGCGCCGGCCAGGTCAACAAATAAGCGCTGGGCTTTATAGCGTCTAACAAGAAAGGGCGTCGACCGCGATGGTCGGCGCCCTTTTTGGTTCAGGGGGCAGGTTCGTTTGCGCCGCCACAAAGGTGCTTGGCATCTTTGTGGCAGTTAGCTGCTAAGCGGTGGGGAGTCCCGGCGTGTTAGTCGGCTGCTGCGGCTTGAGGCGGGCGTTGCGCCAGATGATCTGGATGATGTAGCCGAGCATAAAGACAAAGGCCACACCGCTGATGAAGCCGCCTACGAGGGGAAGCCCTGTGAGGGCGCCTGCGGCGATGCCACCCACGGCTGCCATGGCGTAGCGGTTTTGGCTGTGTCCGACCATGCGGGCGATCGCGCACCCCGCAAAGGCGTTCGACACCAATGCGATGCCGATAACGCCGCACATGAGGGCTCCGGCAAGCGATAGACCAGCGATGGAGATAATCAGCAGTAGGACGGCGGGGACGATAGCAATCGTGCCCAGAAGACCGCTCACCCACAGGGGCGTGGGGCGCTGGTGGAGCATGCCGGCGGCGCTGGCGGTCGCGCGCGGAAAGACGAGCTCGAGTAGCAGGGCGACAAAGCAGGTGGAAAGCGCCGCGGCGACGGTGCCGCCGATGACATCGTTAACGGTGGAAGTATCCTCGTTTTCGGTGCGGTCGATCTTGAGCGCGCCGACCTCGGCTCCCGCGGCGCGCTCGGGGTCCTCGGAGACGTGCGCGTTCACGGTGCCGGTGATGTGGGCGTTCTTGCCCAGGATGAGCTTGTCGGCCCAAACCTCGACATCGCCATCGACGGTGCCATCGATGGTTACCGTGTCGCCCGCAAGCGCTGCCGACCTGGCGGAGCCGCGCAGGGCAACCGTCTCGCCTATCGCGTAAAAACAGTTGGCGGTGCTGTCGGAATTGAGCACAACGTGCTGACCGACGACCGTGACGCTGCCATCAACCGTGGTCTTGGCGATATCGATAGTGCGTGCCGCCAAGCGGACGGCGCCGCTCACCGTGCAGTCGCGGATGGAGAGGCTCTCGCCTGCTGCAATTATGTCGCGGTCGATGGACGTATCGTCCAAGTTGAGGGCCTGACCGGCCCAGTACAGGTCGCCTTCGACGCCGGACGGATTGGCGTCATTGTCGGTCGCAAGTACGTTTCCAGCGGTGTCCGTGCCGGCGAACGACGCCGTGGGAAGTGCGGTGAGCGCGAGCGCGATGAGCGCGAATGCCATAAGCAGGCAGCGACGCATCTTGTGTGACGGCGCCGTCACGGTTTGATTGAAAGCCATGGTTGATCCTTTTGTTAGGTGTTCGGCATATACCTAACAGGGTACCCAACGCGTGGGCGCTCTAAAAGAGCCTCTCGGTTGCATTTCGAAGGGTCGTGCCATGCTGTCTACTTTTTACGGTGCAAGAAGCGCGCGATATCTTCTTCGGTGGGGCTTTTGATATCAAAGCGCAGCGAGAGCCAGCGCAGACCCATGGTCACGACAACGCATACGACCAGCGCGGCGACATTGCTCATGATGCCGCTCATAACGAGGCACACATAGCTTGTCGATCCGGCGATGGCGGCGATGGCATAAAAGTTAGTACGTTGGAAAATGCCCGGAACCACGCCCATAAAGCCGTCGCGCAACATGCCGCCGCCCACCGCGGTGAAAAAGCCCATCATGATGCACACCGCCGGCGCAAAGCCGTAGACCAGCGCCTTGTCTGCTCCAGTGGCGGCGTAGATGCCGACCGAGATGATGTCGAGCAGGGGAATGAGTTTTTCGGGTTTGTCGACGATTGCCGGGAAAATATAGATGATGGCTGCCGTGGCAATGGAAAGCGGGAGTGCCATCGGCTGGTTGAGGATGTAGACGTTGCCCACCTGTAGCGTCATGT
>CABSNX010000139.1 GCA_902479205.1 uncultured Collinsella sp.
CTGCTCGGACTCCTCAGCCTGCTTACGGCTGCGGATGAGGTGCGCCACGCCGATGACGAGCACCGCGCCACCAGCGATCCAAGTGAAGGTCACGCCGTTAAGACCGGTGAGGGGAAGGCCAACGGACTTGGTGTTGCCGACGGTGATGTTAATTTCACCGGTTTCGACATTAGCAGCAGTACCATTCGTGGCGGTTAGCGTGTTGTCGCCCGGAGTGTTGTTGAGCGTGCCGAGAGCGACATCGGAACGATGCTCATCATTTTCAGAAGGACTGACCGTAATCTTCTCAAGTTCTGCCGCATTATCCTTATACTCTGCCTTAATGGTAAAGGTGAAGGGCTCGGCCTTGGTGTACTTGGTATCGTCGGGGGTTTGGACCTCGGTCACCGTGTAGGAGCCGGCGTCGAGACCGGAGACGGGGATCTTGCCGTCTTTGTCGGATGTGAACTTCACGTAGCCGGGGAGTTTGTTGGCATCGGCGACGGTCACGAGCTGGCCCGCGACGACGCCCGCAGCGTCCCTCGAGGCGACGTACTGCCCCGCGGTGTTCGAGTCGGCGGACTTGATAGTGAAGACGGCACCCTCAAGACCTTTCTCGGTGCCCTGATCAACCTTGTTGAGGTTGAGCTTAAAGGTGAAGTCTCCAGCGCCACCTTCGACAGACGTTCCTGTTCCTTCGGTATAGGGGTTGTTGGAGTACTCGAGCTTAACAGCGTTATAGTTTCCCCCTTTCCCCTCAGTGCCGTTACCTGTAACGGCATTCTTGTTGAGCTTCGCATTATAGAAGACAACAATCTCCGTGTCGGCATTTACGAAGGCGATATCCTTGAGACCCTTTTTGCCCGTGGCCTTGTCAACGGCAAAGTTAACAGTCAAAACACGGTTGTCCTCAGTTGGAGTAGTCAGGTCATAGCCGCTATTGATGGGAGTATAAACACCGTTGTTCACTGCATAGACTTTAAGCGAACCGCTCACGTAGTCGAGGCCATTCGAAAGAGTATCCTTGAACTTGTATGCATAGGAGTCATAGGTGGCGTAGTTATCCGCAACCTTACCGGTAAGCTTGTAGGTCACTTCTTGTCCGATTTGAGAGTTGGCAACGCCAGCCCAACCAGTTGTCAGCTTCGTGGGATCAGCAGAAGTCGCGGCAAGAATCTGCTTGTTGACAGTGGGGATGCTCTTCTTGGGGGTAATTGTCACCGTCGTATTCGTACCGTCAATCACGGCGTACACAGGAGAGGTGAACGCATCGGTCGACTTACCGTCAGGCTTGCCAGCGTTATCAGTAAGGAAGAGCCAGTAGCCGGCGTCGAGCTTAGAAAGGGATGCGTCGCCCTTGGTTGTCTTCTGCCAAGCCGTGCTGTCCTTCAGGTTAGCGGCGATTAAGCTGAAGACGTTGTCGCTCGCGACCTTCGAGCCGGTTCCAGTACCCTCAGCGTTGGCGCTCAACCAATCGGCTGCATCCTGCGCGTTGTCGCTGGAATAAGTATTGTCCTTTTTCTTGATGGCATTAACGACAGCCGTCTGGATTTCAGTGCCAGTGCCAGCCCACTCGATGCCGCTCACTGACGTGGTCCCGTTGTCCTTTGTCACTTTCGCTTTGAAGATTTGGATACCCTTATAGGTCGTGGACGCTGCATAATCAGGATCATTGAACGTCACGGTCGTGTTGCCCTCAGCAAACGCCATGGTCACCGGGGCCATCACGCCACCGAAGCTCAACGCCGCCGTAAGGCCTGCCGTCACTGCCAGGCGTGCGATGTTCTTGTTCATGCTCATCTTCTTTTCCTCCGTTTTCCGGTTAGTTCTCATTCGATCGGTCATCATCTGTCTGTGTCTTAGCATCTACTTCGCTACGTCTCGCCCCGCTCTCTGTGGGGCTGCCAGCTACTCTTTATGGCTGCCACCTCCCCGCTTGACCAGGAGCGCGACCACGATGAGCGCGGCTCCGGCGACCGCTGCGGCGGCCGCGGCGTACATTGCCATATCGCCAGTCGAGGGCATAAAGCCTCCGGTGGTAATGCTAGGGGGTGTGCCGGTGGGCGTGTTGATGAGCGACGCCTCCAGGCAGCCCGTCGACCCGTCCGCGCTGTCGGCGCGCAGGGGCGACTCGGCCGTGATGGTGAGTTTGGGCTTGGCGGCGGCCACCTGGTCGACGTCCAGGCCCTCGGCCTTGACCGTCACGGAGCGTGTGCCCTCAAAGGCGGTGTAGCCCTTGGGCGCCTTGAGCTCACGGACCTCCAGCTTGCCCGAGTCCACGCCCGAGACGGTCACGCGGCCGTCCTCGCCCGTTGTGACGGTGGCCTTGCCCTCTGCATCCCACGTGCCGTCGGCCGCCAGTGTGCGACCGCGGTCGTCGGCGATGCTCAGGACCGCCCCAGCAAGCGGCTTGTCGCCGTCGCTGCCGCGCTTGGTGAGCGCGAGATCCCAGGTGTAGGCGCACGCATCGTCGCTCGGCGTGCGGGTGAAGCCGGCGTCGCCGGACTGGTCGGCAAAGGGAGAGCGCGGGTAGCGCAGATAGACCTCGTTGGGGTTGCCCTTCGCGATGCCGTGGTTGCACGCGCTGTTGAGGGGCGCGTTGTACACGGCGACCACGCGGGCGCCAGCGGTAAAGACGTTGGCCCCGCCGAGCGCGGCGATCAGGTCGCCGGTGCGCACGGTGAAGGTTCCGTCCGCCGCTACCTTGGTGGCGCACTGGGCCGTGATGTCGGTCCAGTCCTTCGCAGGGTCGGTGCCGGCGCGGCCGTCCCTGCCAGCCGAAACGGCGTCGAAGCCACCGTCCGCGCCCACCGCCACGTACACGCGCATGCTCGCGGTGACCTTGGAGGGGTCGAGCCCCGCGCTCATGGTGTCGACGAACTGCACCGTATAGGTGTCGTAGGCCGCGAGGCCCGCGGGGACCGTGGCAGAGAGGCGCCAGTACAGGTCGTCGGCGACCGTGGCGTCGGCGGCCTTCTGCCAGGCGGCGGTGCTGTCCTCCAGCACATGCTTGGCAACCTTGGGGGTCGCCGCCTTGGGCTTGACGGTGACGGCGCCGCCGCCGACCAGGGCCATGACCGGCGCGGTGCCGGCCTCGTCCTGGGAGATGGCGTCGTCGTCGGCGACGATGAGCCAGTAGCCGCAGTGCAGGTCGGCCGCCGTGCCCGCGTTAAGGGCCACGGACACGGCGTCAGAGCTCTGGAGGGAACGAGCGAGCTGTGCGCTCAGCGCGCTCGTAAGGTGGGAATCGGCGTTGAGCCACTCGGCAGCTTCCTGCGCGGTGGTCTGGGAATTGGGCATGCCGGCGCTGTGCAGCACAGGCAGCGCGGCATCACGCACGGCGTCGCTTGCCCAGGCGAGATCGGTGGCGATCTTGGCGTCGCTGTCGCCGTCGACGACGTTGGCGCTAAAGATCTGGTAGGCGTCGTAGCTGCTCGCCACGGTGCCGCTCACCGTGATGGAACCGTTCGAGGTCGGCGCGGCCTGCGCGGATGCGGGGAACACAACCGCGCAGGTGCCGATCAGGAGGGCAAGCAGCGCAAACAAGATCGGGAAGGAGCAAACTTTCTTATTCACGACGCTCGCCTCCCTTCGCATTCGCCTTGCGACGAATGTGCATCCAGGCTGCAGCAGCGCAAAGCACCGCCGCGCCGGCAAGGTACGTCAGAGTGACGCCCGACATACCAGAAAGGGGCAAAGAGGTGGAGTAGGTGTTGGTGAAGGTGGGGATGGACTTGTCGGTGAGGTCGTGATCCGTGTCGTTGGTCACTTTATTACCGTTGCGGTCCCGAATCTGCTTGTAGGTCGCAGAGATGTTAATCTTGCCTTTAGAGCCATCAGTTGCCTTGACCGTAATCTGATAGACCGACTGATCGAACTTGTAATGCGGGTAGGTTGAACTTTCTTCCTTCTCGCGCACATAGTACGTGAAGGTCTTGGCGCCATTTTCGGGGTCCTTGAGCTCATAGTTCTTCGTCGTGAAATTGACCGTGCTCGTCGCATTACCGTTTTCGTCAGTTGTGACATGCGTGAGATCAATTGTTATCGTTTCTGGATTGGAGAAGCTCTCGTCGTTCGCAAGTTCGAACTTGAACTTCTTCATCTCGCCGCCGTCGACCTTCTTGGTCACCTGAGGTGTCCAAGAGCCCTTGGGTGTGTATGCATTAGTAAAGGTTTCGCCTTCGGTGATATTAATGGAGACATCACTACCGTTGGACGGAGTAATCGTATTCGACTGTTCAATCGTCTTCGACTGTTTCTTCTCGAGTTTAGTGACCTTTACACGCGTAACTGCAAAGTAGGTGTAAGTGATGTCCAGCACCGTCTGTGTCTGGGCCTCCGTTGTTTCAAACTCAATCTTGTAGATAGTCTCGTCGTAAGTCACACCAGGAACGGGCGTGTCGCCGGGATCCTTCGCGGGATCCTCAACTAGGTAGTAGACAACCGGGCCATCGGAGTAGACCCTGCCCAAATCAAAGGCAAAGCTACCGTCAGCGTTGTTCGTGACCCCATCGCCAATTTTTGAGCAGCCATTGAGCTGCAATTTGCCATCAATATCAAAGCTAGGAACCTGCCCTATCTTGTTCTGCTTCAAGAGCTGGAACTTGAATTCTCCCGCATCAAGCGCGCGGCCCGTCAGTGCCTTAGTGCCGTTGAGCTTCATCTTGGGATACACACTCACCTGCGTGGTATCGCCGGCGACAACGTCTCCGTTAGTCATGATTCCGCCACCGTGGATGTTGGAACTGTTGCCCGTGATGAAGAGGGACGCAGCCGCGGTAGCAGCATCCTTATCATCCTGAATCGGCTCAGATCTAAGGCCAATCATGTACTTAGCTTGGGCGCCCTCGTACTTGCCGATAGACGTTGGTGTTTTGTCGATCGTGCCCGTCCAATTGGCAGCTCCGCCACCAAGCATCTGACCCGTTACGGCAGCGATATATTCACCGTTAGTATGATCGCGAATAAGAAAAAGATCCTGGTGACCGGCTTCTTTAAACTTTTCAGTTATTTCGCCGCCATCTTTTTCATCCTTGTCATCGGTCTTTTCGTGTGTGCCACCCGATCGTTTAACACCATTTTCGTCAGAATTACCGAAAATCGCGATGCCATCGGTATCGGTAATGGCAGTCTTACCAGTCGGGCAAGCGGCAAACCCGCCGCCAAAGCCTTTGGCATGATTGTTGGTAATCAGAGCGTTAGAAATCCTGAGGCTTGCCGGCTGAACGCTGCCGTTGCCACCCTGGACGAAAACTCCGCCGCCGCCCCAGTCGTTGGATGTATTAGTCGTATTGTTCGTGATATAAGCGTGTGAATCAGCGTGCGAATCAATCGGCACTTCAAACACGCTCTCAGTAGGCGCAGAGATACGGATACCGCCGCCCTCCGAGTGTTCCGCCACGTTGCTGTCTCTTATACACATCTGACGCTGCCGACGAATAGCCTTGTGTAGATC
>CABSNX010000140.1 GCA_902479205.1 uncultured Collinsella sp.
ATTGCCATCTTTGCCGTGGGCGTGGCGCTTGTGGGCGTGGCCTATTACCGTCTGCTACGTGATGGGTTCCCGCTAACCGCGACGGACAGCAAGCTGCAAGAGGCCATGAACCAGTTTGGTATTACAACCGCTATGGTTACCGTGGGCACCTTTGCCCTGTTCTGGGGACTCTCGGGCATGCTCATCAAGCTGCTGCAGAGCCTGCGCGGCGTGTATTGGCGCGGCCTCAACATGTTTACCGTGCGCCAGCTTGCGGCCAAGGTCAACACGGTGTGCTTTTCGATGGGCGTCATCGCGATGCTCCTGTTTTTGGCCATCACCTCGGTGACGTGCGGTATGTCGATTGCCAACGTGATGAACGAGAATTTGGAGCGCTATAACCCTGTTGACGTGTCTCAGACGTATGTCTATTACACGCCCGATACGCTCGACTACTACAAAGAGTACGTCAATCCGCCTGAAGCCGATCGCATGGTGCTGGCCGATACAACGGTCGATTTGTACCCCGCAAGGCACGGCGATCCATGGCACGGCGATCGTATCGATTCCGATAACGTTGCAGACGGTATTAAGGGCAAGTCGGCGGACAACAACGACGAGACCGGCAAGAAGGTCAATATCGCCGATGTTGCCGGTGAGCATGTGCAGATCGATTCGTATCTGAGTTACCCGTTTGGCGGCTCGAATCCTTCGGTGACCCCAAGTGAGATGTGCAAGACCATGGGCGAAAAGCTTCCCAAGGCGTTCGGGGGTAGCAATGCCGATACGATGGGTCTGTTTGTGACGCCGGCGAGCCAGTACAACAAACTGCGCCAGATGATGGGCGAGGAGCCGGTGCACATCGGTCACGACCAGTATCTGCTCACGTGTGATATGGGCGGCGAGCTGGTCGACCTGTACACCAAGTATATGGCTGGCGGCCATGCCCTTACCTTGGGCGGGCATACGCTCAAGCCCGCAACCGATAAGTCGGACGAAGATACGGCGGCCATCGCCAACTCGGCGATGGGCAGTAATCCGGGTACCGTCGTCGTTGCCGACGAGCTGTTGTCCCAACTTAATCTGCAGCCGTATTCCAGTAGCCTGCTCGTTAACTACAAACAGGGGATGGATACGACCGAGGCAGACGAGAGCATTAAATACACTGTGCTCGACAATCTGCTCGTTGACGGCAAGGAGCCGGGGTCGTGGGGAACCTTCAACACACGCTCCGAGATGTACACGCAAGCAGCGCAAATGAACGGTCTTATTAGCTACCTAGCCATCTACATCGGCTTTGTATTGGTCGTTGCATGCGCGGCGATACTGTCGATCCAGCAGCTCTCCAATGTGGCCGACGGCAGCCGCAGCTATCGTGTGCTGGCACAGATCGGCTGTGACGACCGCCAGATTCGACATTCGGTGATGGCGCAACAAGCGGTGTTCTTCCTGTTCCCGCTGGCAGTGGGCCTGGCGCACTCCTTTGTGGCACTTAAGGTGATCATCGAGCTGGTGAGCATTTTCGGAAATATGAGCATCGGCGGCACCGTGGGCCTCACCTGTGCGATTTTCCTGGCAGCATACGGTGGCTACTTCCTGGTGACCTACCTCATGAGCACCGGCATGGTGCGAGCCGCCATCGCCACCCGCTACAGCGAGTAACAAGCGGGCAAAATCGTCGCAAAATCAGAGGCGTATGACCGCCGCGAAGGGACCAGGGGCCCTTTCGCGGCGGTTTTTGCCTATCTGGGGGTGTCTCGGATGCAAGTGAGTAGACTTTTTTGAACTTGCCGAGCACATCGTGACAAATGATCGATGAAACCGCAGGTTAGAGCTGTGGCGTTTTAGGGCGTGCTCGGCCTCCTGCAAAAAGCCTACTCACTTGGTTTTTCTGCTAGAAGACCGCCACGAGGGAAGGCAACTCCCCCGGTAGTCGTTGGGGACGTTCTTAAACGGCTACCCAAGGAGTGTCCCAAACTGCCGGCAGAAAAGGAGCGTCCCTAACTGCCACATCAAACGAAAGGGCGCTGACCTCCTGGTCGCGCCCTTGAAGTTGAACGTCAGATTGTCCAAATGCGACCAGCGCAGCGTCGGCCGGTTACGGCGTTTGGTAAAACGCCGTAACCTACACCCGCTCCGCGATCTCGTGGATGAGGTAGTCGGTCTTTTCCCAGCCCAGGCACGGGTCGGTGATCGATTTACCAAAGACGCCGCCGTCGACCGGCTGGTTGCCGTCCTCCAGGTAAGACTCGATCATAAAGCCCTTGACCAGCTTGGAGATGGACTCGTTGCGGCGGCAGCTGTCGAGCACTTCCTTGCAAATGCGATACTGCTCCAGCGGACGCTTACCCGAGTTGTCGTGGTTGCAGTCGATGACCGCCGCCGGGTTGGCGTAGCCGGCGTGCTCGGTATAGCGCTCGGCCAGGCGCTCCAGGTGCTCGTAGTGGTAGTTGGGGTAGGTGCGGCCATCGAGGCCGATGTAGCCGCGCATGACAGCGTGCGCAAGCGGGTTGCCATCGCACTCGACTTCCCAGTTACGGAAGATAAAGCTCTGGTGGGCCTGGGCGGCGTAAATAGAGTTGAGCATGACGGTGGTGGAACCGGCGGTGGGGTTCTTCATGCCCACAGGCACCGAAATACCGCTCGACACCAGGCGATGCTCCTGGTTTTCGACCGAACGCGCACCCACGGCAACATAGCTCAGCAGGTCAACGAGGTACTGGTAGTTGGACGGATAGAGCATCTCGTCGGCGGTGAAGAAGCCCGTTTCCTTAATAACGCGCAGGTGCATATGGCGGATGGCCTTGACGCCCTCGAGCAGGTCGTCGGGAGCCTCGGGGTTGGGGTTGTGCAGCAGGCCCTTGTAGCCGGTGCCCTTGGTGCGCGGCTTGTTGGTGTAGACGCGCGGAATGATGATGAGCTTGTCCTTGACCTCTTCGGCGGTCTTGGCCAGTCGGTTCATGTACTCAAGCACCGAATCCTCGCGGTCGGCAGAGCACGGGCCGATGATGAGCACCTTGCGTGCGTCCTCGCCGGTAAAGACTTTGGCGACCTCGGCGTCAAATGCCTGCTTTTTGGCGGTAAGCTCGGCAGAAAGCGGCATTTCCTCGCGGATCTCCATGGGGATCGGCAGCCTGCGTTTGAATTCCATGGCCATAAGGGCCTCCTCAATCTATAGAAAGAGCAATAAGCGTATTGTCGAGTGTTCGGCATTATCCGCTGTCGCACGCTAAAGTGCAAGCCCTTGTCACCCCGAAACCTACCAAATAGGGACAGGTTTATTTTGTCAGGTTTTATCTGGATAAACGTCGGCGGATGTCGGGGAGGGAGTGGCGCCGCGCGCGACCCTAAGGCTGTTGTCGGTTCCCCAGGAAACACCCTGTGGGCAAAAAATGCCAAATATGAGTACGGTTGCTAACCTAGTAACATATCGGTCTAGCAAGATAATAGACAAAGTGAAAAATATGTTCATTAACGTTGGCACGCAGAAGCCCGCTAACGGGCGTTTTGATTAATTTGAAGGCGTATAGAGGCCGCAAGGAGGTCGTTTGAGGCGGTTTTGGCTGTTACCAAAAAGGTAACAGTACTCATATTTGCCATTTTTTGCCCACAGGGTCTTGAAAGCGCCGTCAATGAGGTCTCAGGGAAGGCGTTTCGAGGGCTGCAAAACAAAACGGGGGCGCAGGTTGTCCTGCGCCCCCGTTCTCGGGCGTTATTCGTTCCCTGCGGCAGAATTTACGCCGCCTCGTCGAACTGCGAGTTGTACAGGTCGGCGTAGAAGCCACCCTGGGCGAGCAACTCGTCGTGTGTGCCCTTCTCGACGATGTCGCCGTCGCGGATCACCAAGATCACGTCGGCGTTGCGAATCGTGGACAGGCGATGTGCGATAACAAAGCTGGTGCGGCCTTGCATCAGCGCATCCATGGCACGCTGAATAAGCTCCTCGGTACGAGTGTCAACGTTGGAGGTTGCCTCGTCCAGAATTAGCGCCGGGCGGTCGGCCAAAATGGCGCGGGCGATGGTCACGAGCTGGCGCTGACCCTGCGATAGGTTAGTGCCCTCCTCGTTGATCATGAAATCGTAGCCGCCGGCGAGCGTATGGATAAAGTGGTCGCAACGCGCGGCACGCGCAGCGGCCTCGACCTCGGCATCGCTCGCATCGGGGCGTCCGTAGCGGATGTTCTCGCGGATGGTGCCGTTAAACAGCCAGGTATCCTGCAGTACCATGGCAAACTCGCCGCGCAGTGCCGCACGGTCCCAGTCGCGCACGTCGACGCCCTCGACGCGCAGCGAACCGCCGTCCACGTCGTAAAAGCGCTGCAGCAGCTTAATGAGCGTGGTCTTGCCGGCGCCGGTGGGGCCGACGATGGCGATGGTCTGGCCGGGCTGCGCCTCGCAGCTAAAGTCGTGGATGATGGTCTTGTCGGGCGTATAGCCAAACTTCACATGGTCAAACTCCACGTGGCCGGGGCGCTTCTCAGGGATCTGCGCGTCGGCCTTCTGCTCCTCCTCGGGTGCGGCTAAAAACTCAAACACACGCTCGGTGGCAGCTGCCATCGACTGCATCGTGTTGCTCACGTTGCCCAGCTGCTGCACGGGTTGCGTAAAGTTGCGCACGTACTGGATAAAGCTCTGGATGTCGCCGGGCGTGGCATTGCCGGTCAGCGCGAGCTGCGCGCCCACCACGACAACGCCCACGTAACCCATGTTGCCCACCAGGCTCATAAGCGGCATCATCAGGCCCGACAGGAACTGCGAACGCCAGCCACTAATAAACAGGCGGTCGTTTTGACGGTCGAACTCCTCGATTGAGGCCTCGGCGCGGTCGAACACCTGAATGACGTTTTGACCGGCAAAATCCTCCTCGATAATGCCGTTGACGGCGCCCAGGACCTGCTGCTGCTCGCGGAAGTACGGCTGCGAGAAGTGAATCATCACCATCAAGATAATTGCGGCTGCCGGCAGCGTGAGCACGGTGACGCCGGTGAGCGGCAGGCTGATCGACAGCATCATGACGAGCACGCCGATAATCTGCGTGACGGACGTAATAAGCTGCGTCACGCTCTGGTTGAGCGACTGGCCGAGTGTATCGACGTCGTTGGTGATGCGGCTGAGCACATCGCCCTTGCTGTGACCGTTGAAGTAGCTCATCGGCACGACGGCAATCTTGGCGGCGATTTCCTTGCGCATGCGGTAGCAGATCTTTTGCGTGACGCCGGTCATGAGCCAGCCCTGGACCAGGCTGCAGACAGAGCTCGCCAGATACAGGCAGAGCAAAAAGCCGAGCGTCTTGGCGATCCAGTCAAAGTCGACATCGCCGGTACCGTTGACCTTGGCGACCAGGCCTTCGAACAGCTTGGTCGTAACCTGGCCGAGCACCTTGGGTCCCACAATGTTAAAGACTGTCTCTTATACACATCTGACGCTGCCGACGAATAGCCTTGTGTAG
>CABSNX010000141.1 GCA_902479205.1 uncultured Collinsella sp.
TATAAGAGACAGGCCTTGGATGATGGGCTTGCCAAAGCTCACGACATCATCGTTGTAGATGGCGGTTCGGGCTGCGAGGAGGCAGTCGGTAAAGTCCATATGGGTCTTGCCAAAGAGTTTGACGGCAAGGGCGACAACGGTGGGCTCGTCGACCATGACGTCATCGAGCAACCTTTTCAAGGCCGCAGCAATCTCAACGCGGGGAACCTTATAGACGTCGCGCAGCGTGACTACGACGCGCGTGATGATTTCGGGGTAGACGCGAGCGGTGCGTGTGGCGATGACCTTGGCGGCGCGCGGTGACAGAACTTCGTCGTCGTTAAGCAGATAGCGCAGGATGACGGTCTCGTCGATGATGGTGCTACTCATGGATATCTACTTCCTCGGGACCCAAAATCGAATCGTCGCTTTCTGTAGCAAGGTACTCAATCCAGGCATTGCGCTCCTCGGAGCGGCGATTGGGATCTCCATATGCTTTGAGCGATCCATAGGCGGCGGTGCCGTCCTTTGAGCGCACGGCGACCGGCTGAAAGGGAAGCTTGCGCATCAAAATGCTCTGCGCGACAAAAAGGCGAACGGCCTCGGCAAGCGATGTGCCCATGGCGTCGTAGAGGCGCTCGGCATGCTGCTTGTCTTCCTCGCGAATGCGCACCTGCAGGATGGCTCGTTTTTGAGTCGATGTCATCACTGGCCTCCCTTAATGAGCGTGCAATATGAATAGTCAAATACAGCATCGGCTAATATTAGCCAATTTTATAACAACTACTTTATTGCACTAGAGTAATTGAGTCTGAACAATAATACAAACGTACTACATCCTTCAGAAGCGAGCGTAAAAATCTCAGAGGTGTACGCATGTAATACACTCACCTTTATAGCTTCTAGAGAATAATTCCAACCTGCCAAAACCCCTGCAATACACCCGTATTGCAGGGCCTATGCCCAAGTTTGCCACCTGCAACTGCGTATATTTAGCCTGTATATCGTTGGAGGAACTCTATCGAAGCGCCTGTTTCGCCGCATGCGCTTCGATACGCCGATGCCGGACCACGGGCGGTCCGGGGCAACGTCGACAGGGTCTCTCCGGCATGGGATTCAGGAGGGAGTGAACAACATGGGCAATAAACGAGTCGTGGCTGATTCTTCACGCTGCATTGGGTGCCAAACCTGTATGGCGGCGTGCATCGAGGCACACGATATTCCCGGCAACATCGCCGCACCTCGCTTGCGCGTAACGCGCACCTACGAGATTTCCGCGCCGGTGGCATGTCACCACTGCGAGGACGCTCCGTGCGCCAAGGCCTGCCCTACGGGCGCCTTGTTCTTTGATCCAAAGAACCATCGCATCGGCGTCAACGAGGACAACTGCATCGGTTGCAAGAGCTGCGTCATGGCATGCCCCTTTGGCGCCGTGAGCGTGGCGACCACGCAGGTCCCCGTCTTGATGGGCGACGTGCGCGTGGGTTCGCAGACTAAGAGCTTCGTGCTCAAGTGCGACCTGTGCGTGGACCGTCCCGGCGGTCCGGCGTGTGCCGAGGCGTGTCCGACCAAGGGCCTCACCCTGGTAGACGAGGAGCGTCTGGCAGAACTGACTGCCGAGCGTGCCCGCGCCACCATCGAAAACGAGGCGTAAGCGTCGGGCGACAGGCCCAATGATTGTCAAATAAGTACCGAGTATTCGGTAGCAGAGAAAGGAAGGAGGGTGTCATGGAGAAGCATAAAGTGATCTGCCCGTACTGCGGCGCCGGTTGCCAGTTTAACCTCTTGGTCCAAAACGGCCAGGTCGTGGGTACCGAACCGCTCAACGGCATCACCAATCAGGGCGAGCTGTGCCTTAAGGGCATGAGCGGCTACGACTTCATCAACGACACCAAGATCTTGACTCCCCGCGTACTGCACCCGATGATCCGCCGCACCAAGGGCGCGGATCTTGAGCGCGTAAGCTGGGACGAGGCACTGGATTTCACCGCATCTAAGATGCAGGCCATAATTGACGAATATGGTCCTAACGCTGTCATGACCACCGGCTCTTCGCGAGGCGGCGGCAATGAGGCGAACTACGTCATGCAGAAGTTTACGCGTGCGTGCATCGGCACCCACAGCGTGGACAACTGCGCCCGTACTTGACACGGCCCTACTGTCCTCGGTCTGATGGACACGGTTGGTTCAGGTTGCATGTCATGCTCCATCCCCGGTATGGAGGATGCGGGCTGCATTTTCCTCTTCGGCTATAACCCTGCCGATTCGCACCCCATCGTCGCAAGGCGTATCGTGCGAGCCAAAGAAAAGGGTTGCAAGATCATCGTCGCCGATCCGCGCCATATCGAAACCGCGCGTATCGCCGATCTCTACCTTCCGATCAAGAACGGTTGCAACGTCGCGTTCCTCAACGCCTTTGCCAACTGCTTGGTCAACGATGGCCTCTACGACAAGGAATTCGTCGCCGAGCACACGAACGGCTTTGACGAGTGGTGGGAGACCATCAAGAACTACACTCCCGAATCCGTACGGGACATCACGGGTGTCGAGCCCGCGTTGATCCACCAAGCTGCCGAGATGTACGCCACGGCGAAGCCCTCTGCCATCATTGGCTGGGGCATGGGCGTATGCCAGCAGAAGCAGAACCTGAAGACGGTGCACACCATCGCCTCCATCGCCTGCGTTGCCGGCCAGATCGGCAAACCCAATTCCGGCCTCGCGCCCGTGCGTGGCCAGAATAACGTCCAGGGCTCCTGCGATATGGGCATGCTGCCTAACCTGTACCCTGGCTACCAGAAAGTCACCGACCCCGCCGTGCGCGCCAAGTTTGCAAAGGCTTGGGGCGTGCCCGAGGAAAAGCTCCCGCTCGAGGAGGGCTACAAGCTCACCGACCTGGGCCACCTGGTCGACGAGGGCAAGGTGCACTGCTTCTACAACTACGGCGAGGACCCGGTGCAGACCGAGCCCGATTCGGCCGGTATGCGCAAGACGCTCTCCGAGCTGGATCTGTTCATTTGCCAGGACATCTTTATGACGCAGACGACCATGCTCGCCGACGTCATCCTGCCCGCCACCTCTTGGGGCGAGCACGAGGGTGTCTTTACCGCATCCGACCGTAGCTTCCAGCACTTTGACGCGGCCGTTCCGCCCAAGGGCGAGTGCCGTCACGACTGGGAGATCTTCGCGGATCTGTCCACGCGCATGGGCTACCCCATGCACTACGACAACACCGAGCAGATCTGGAACGAGTGCATTAGCCTGTGCCCCAACTTTGTGGGTGCAACCTACGAGAAGATGGCTCCCGAGGGCGGTTACGCCCAGTGGCCGGTCAAGAGCACCGATGTGAACGACCACGGTACGCCCGATATGTTCGCTGGTGGCAAGTTCACCACCAAGGACGGCCGCGCCAACCTGATGGCGCACGACTGGGAGGCGCCCTCCGAGCTTCCCGACGATGAGTACCCGCTCATCCTGTGCACCGTCCGCGAGGTCGGCCACTACAGCTGCCGCTCGATGACCGGCAACTGCAAGACGCTGGCACTGCTCGCCGACGAGCCCGGCTTTGTCCGCATGAATCCCGCGGACGCCCAGGCGCGCGGCATCAAGAATGGCGACATCGTCTCGATTCACAGCCGCCGTGGCCAGGTATACAGCCGTGCCGACGTGAGCGATCGCATCAACAAGGGCACGGTCTATATGACCTATCAGTGGTGGATCGGCAAGTGCAACGAGCTGACCATGCACAAGGTCGACCCGGTCTCGCATACGCCCGAGGACAAGTTCTCCGCCTGCCAGGTCGACGCCATTGCCGACCAGGTTTGGGCCGAGGGCGAGGTCGAGCGTCAGTACACCGAGCTCAAGCAGGCTCTGGTGGACGCCGCCGCTCCCCAGGACGTTGAGCCCGGCGCCGCCAAGTTCGACGACGAGACGCACGTGAATCAAATCGTGTAGTCCCGTTCTCGTTGGCTTTTTGGGCCGGGCGTCCCGTACGTTCGGGAGCCCGGCCCGTTATTTTGAAAGGAAGTGGGGATGAACCGCTTCATCGACATCAACCCGGAGAGGTGCATCGGCTGCGGAACATGCCAGTCCGCCTGTGCCGACGCCCACCGGATGCAGGGTCTTCAGGATACGCCGCGCCTGGCGCTCGTGAAGACCGGCGGTATTTCGGCCGCCCTTGCCTGCCACCATTGCGAGGGTGCCCCCTGCGCCGAGGTTTGCCCGGTGAATGCCATCGAGCACGATGGCGATCGCATCCACGTCAAGGAGCAGGAGTGCATCGGGTGCAGGCTGTGCGCCATCGCGTGCCCCTTCGGAGCCATCCATCCCGATGGCACGTCTATCGCCGGTGTCGCAGGCATGTGCGACCCGACGCCTTCGTATCCTAAGTCCCTGAGCAGCCTGCTTACGTGGGCTCCCGGCCAGTACACCTGCGCTGTCAAGTGCGACCTGTGCGCCTTCGATCCGGACGGCCCGCATTGTGTGGCGGCGTGCCCCACCAAGGCACTGACCGTCATGGGCGGCGCGGCCGATCGCGAGCTCGACGAGGCCAAGCGCCTGCGCTCGATCGAAAACGGTCCGGTCGTCGACGTTACCGCTGTGGCCCAGGGTCTGTCCGAGAAAGCAGAAGGGAGCGTAAACAATGGATAGCATGACGCTGTTTATCGCATCGCTTGCCGTCTCGTGCATCGGTGCGCTCGCCTCGGTTCTGCTGATCAAGGCCGATAACGCCGCCAAGACCGCCGGCTGCCTTATCGGCGCCGTCGCCGCGGTGCTTTCGTTTGTGGCCGGTATCCAGGCCGTGCTGGGCGATGTCACGTCGGTCGACACCATCGTGTTCTTCCCGTTTGCCCATTTCCAGCTGCTGCTCAATCAGCTGTCCGGCCTGTTCGTGGCGCTCATCTCGGTGCTCGCGTTTGCTGGTTCGATCTACGGTCTCAACTACTTTGATGAGTACCCGGGCAAAAAGGGCCGCGCCGGCTTCTTCTTTAACACCTTCGTGGCGTCCATGATGCTCGTCATCACCGCCGACAACGTGTTTTGGTTCCTGGTCGCCTTTGAGCTTATGTCGCTGACCTCGTACTTCCTGGTCGTGATCGAGGAGAACGAGAACTCCATCCATGGCGGTTGGCTCTACTTTGTGATCGCGCACGTGGGCTTTGTGCTCATCATGGCGAGCTTCCTCACCATGACCAACTTCGCCGGTGGCTCGTTTGCCTTTGCGGATTTCCGCGCCACGCAGTTTAGCCCCGCGGTCGCATCCGTGTGCTTCGTGCTCGCCTTCTTTGGTTTTGGCGCCAAGGCCGGTATCATTCCGCTGCACGGCTGGCTGCCCAAGGCACATCCCGAGGCGCCGTCCAACGTGTCGGCCCTCATGTCCGGCGGCATGATCAAGATCGGTATCTTCGGTATCTGTCTCTTATACACATCTG
>CABSNX010000142.1 GCA_902479205.1 uncultured Collinsella sp.
AAGAGACAGCCATCTCCCTGCCCCACGGTACCGGCAAGACCATTCGTGTTGCCGTCTTCGCCGAGGGCGAGAAGGCCCGCGAGGCCGAGGCCGCCGGCGCCGACATCATCGGTTCCGACGAGCTCGTCGCCCAGATCCAGAAGGGCGAGATCAACTTCGACGCCGCTATCGCTACGCCGAACATGATGGCCAAGGTTGGCCGCATCGGTAAGATCCTTGGTCCCCGTGGCCTCATGCCGAACCCTAAGCTCGGCACCGTGACCATGGACGTCGCCAAGATGGTCTCCGAGCTCAAGGCCGGTCGCGTTGAGTATCGCGCCGACCGCTACGGCATCTGCCACGTGCCCCTGGGCAAGAAGTCCTTCTCCGAGCAGCAGCTCGTCGAGAACTACGCTGCCCTGTACACCGAGATCCTGCGCGTCAAGCCCGCTTCTGCTAAGGGCAAGTACGTTAAGTCCATCTCCGTGTCTTCCACCATGGGCCCTGGCATCAAGGTTGATTCCGCTATCCAGCGCGACTTCCTGGCTGAGTAACTTTTAGTTACTGCCTGAGCAAAGCAAGCATTGCTAAAGAAACCCGGTTCTGTCTCGTGCAGGACCGGGTTTCTTGCTATCTCGGGCCAAAACCACCACAAAGGGGACAGGCACCTTTGTGGTGGTTTTGGCACTTTGGCGTCAATGTTATGGCATCGCAGCGAGCCGGTTCCAAGTGCCCCAGGTCGCCCCGAAAGAGGAGCGACGCGTACTTTGGTACGCGAGCGACGGCTTGAGGGGCGAGATGGGGTGCTTGGGGCCGGCGCAGCGTCAAGCCTTAAAGGTGGTTACCAGGGGGTTCTAGCGGTTGAGGACTCGATAGCCTCGTGGCGCTTGAGTTCGCGACGCATGGTTTGCGAATTGAGCCAGGCTGCCTGCCAGCCACGGATGGGGTAGCGCTCTTCGTCCAGCTCAAACTGCGTATGGCCGCAGGCGTTGATGATCGTTGCCCCGCATGCGTGCTGACGTTCGCGTTGAAAGTCGCGACCATAGCATTGGTGCACATGCCCGTGCACCATGTAGTCGGGATTCCAGGACTCGAGCGCTGTGTTAAAGCATTCGAATCCTCGATGCGGCAGATCGTCCAGATCGCCCACGCCGGCGGCGGGCGCATGGGTGAGCAAGATGTCGCAGCCACCGACCATCCTCACTTTACGAGACAGCTTGCGCACGCGCTTGGCCATCTCGCGCTCGGTGTACATGTTGGCGCCATCTCGATAGCGCATGGAGCCGCCAAGGCCTGCAATGCGGACGCCGCGGTACACGTAGACAGCGTCTTCGACACAGATGCAGCCACCTGGTGCATGACGCGCATAGCGGTCATCGTGATTACCTCGCACGTAGATGAGCGGTCTGTTGATGACCGTGACCAAAAACTCAAGATAGTCCGGGTCCAGATCGCCGGCGGACAAAATCAGGTCGACACCCTCAAAGCGTTCTTTGCGAAAGCACTCCCAAAGGCATCGTTCTTCGGTATCGGCTATGGCAAGGATTTTCATAGGGCAGGGACTTTCGACTCATCGTCGAGCTGCGGAATGGTGCCCACCACGTTGTCTGCCAGCCAATTCATCTCGACAATCTGCGTGCTCGGCAGTGGGGGAAAGCCTTCGATCTGCACCACGCCGTCTTGGCTATGGAGCTCGCCGCCAAATGGATTGATGGAGCCCTCGACGATGCCATTGCGGAGAAGCTGAACAAGCTTGCGCGTCTGATAGGGCAGGCCCGGAGCGTAGCGAATATCGATAACGCCCGAGCTCATGCCGTACCAGTAGTTGACGGCGCGAACCTGTCTGTCGTCACTGGTCTCATCCCAGGTGCCATGCAGTAGGCTTCGCACGATAAGCTCGTAGTATCGGCCCCAGTTCCATACCGGCATGGCGATGCCGACGACCTTGCCATCGACCAGACGGTGGAGTCCGTAGGCTGTGGGGTCCTCCAGCGACTTGGACATGTCGGCACCGGTCATGACGCTCACGCCTTCGCGGCACATGGCCTCGGCAAGGCCACCGGCGGGCACATCGCCCCAGGTCAGGATAATTTGCGCACGGGGGTCGAGTAGCGAGGCTCCAATCGCAAAGGCGTTGATCTCGCTGAGTGCGCCCGAGGCGAAGACCGACGCGTGGTAACCGATGCGGTGGTTGTCCGCCATGCTGGCGGCAAGGGCGCCCAGGAGGAACTTGGCCTCGTACATCTTGCCAAAGTACGAACGGACGCTTTGGTGGGGAAGGCCGATAGAGCAGTTGAGGAACCGAACCTGGGGATACTCAACGGCAGCCCTGAGCGTGTATTCCATCAGGCGGTGCGAGGTCGAGAAGATGACGCTGTCTCCATGTTTGACAGCCGTTTCCACGGCGGCGTAGAACACGTCCGGATCGTGGCAGTCCTCGAACGCCTCGGTGCGCACGATACCGCCAAAGTGCTCATCGAGATACTGACGCCCTTGGTCGTGCAGGCTGTCCCAGCTCGACGTCGCACAGGGGAACTCATGGATAAAGGCGATGCGCAGGGGATTGGCCGCCGAATAGACGGTCTTGCCCATAAAGAAGTTGAGCACGCCGGAGGTGGACTTGGCGGGCGACTCCTCCTCATCGACGCTCGGTGCTTCGACAAGATCGACCTTGTCCTCGTTATTTTTGCCGGCAATGACCAGCTCACGCCAAATCTTACACAGGCGGTTTACGACGATATCCGTCGGCGTATCCAGCAGGCGGTCCTGGTTGTACACATTGAGGTAGACGAGCATGGCGTCTGCGGGCGTAATGTCCAGGTGGTCGCCGCCCGCGCGAAGGTAGGCGCGCTTAAAGAGTAGGAAGGTGTGGCGCAGGTAGTCGACCTTTTTCTGCGGCCATTTTTCGATAAGGTCCTGACCGAGCATCTTGGCGAGCGTCTCGTAGCTTCCCTCGCGCGAGAACTCGATCTCGTATAGGGGGCAGACGCGCCAAAACGCGCAGAACTCACCGTACAGGCGGCTTTCGACGGAATCCCATGTGCCGGGGTAGAGACGGGTGACCTTGGCCGAAACCGTCGGGGCGTCCAGGAATTTGAGGACACTGACGCGCTTGTTGCCCTCTTGGACGTAAAACCGATGCATGAACTCGGTGACGATGACGGGATCGCGATAGCCCTCGGTCACCTGGATGTCGTAGAGGTTGGACCACTTGCGGGCGAACTCCGTGCTAAACGGCAGCAAGGGCATAAAGTTGCATGAAAAGGCC
Source organism: uncultured Collinsella sp. (assembly GCA_902479205.1). Taxonomy (GTDB): domain Bacteria; phylum Actinomycetota; class Coriobacteriia; order Coriobacteriales; family Coriobacteriaceae; genus Collinsella. The sequence continues at coordinate 3,248 of CABSNX010000142.1, forward strand.
GACTGACGGCCCTTGGTAACCGTGCCGACGACCATTTCGAGCGGAATGTCTCTCAGGCCGACATTCTCTCGCTGGCCCAAGGGGAGCTGGGCAACCAAGCTATCGAGGTCCGTAAGGTACGGATGCTCGCTTTGACTAATGGCGCGTCGACGTCCTTGCTCGCCGCGCTTGCGTGCTTGACGATAGGCCTCTTCCATAGTTTTGCTCCCTTAGTCGTTTAAACAACTATATGAACTATGGTACCACGAATGAAAACCACCACAAAGGTGCCTGTCCCCTTTGTGGTGGTTTAGGCGATGATGGGGGCGATGGCGCGGATGCAGGCGTCGGCTGCCGTAAAGGTGGTGCTGTCGTCGCTGACGATAAAGATGATCTTGCCCTTAATGCCAAAGTCGCCGATCTCGCTAAAGAGCACGTAGGGTTCCTTGTCAAAGCCCGAGATGGGAAGCACGGCGGCCTTGGTGGCGCTGGTCAGCTCGTCTGCCAGCGCGTCGAGCGAGGCCCACTTGGACGTGTCCTTTACGGCAACGGGCACAGCCACACGCCCAAAGGGCATGAGATGCACGAGCGTGTTCTTGGAGATATTTGAGTTGGGGACGATGATGGTCTGCCCGCAGGCATCTTCGATGGTCGTGTGGCGCCAAGTGATGTCCTGGACCACGCCCGACACGCCACCGACTTCGATATTGTCGCCGGGCTTGATGATGCCCATAAAGGTTACCTGCATACCGCCGATAAGGTTTGACAGCGTGTCCTGAAAGCCGAGCGAGATGGCGATGCCGCCGACGCCAAGAGCGGCGACGAGCGCGTTTGCGTTAATGCCAAAGCAGTTGTCGAGGATAAAGCTGCCGCCGATCATCCAGATGACGGCGCGAGCGATGTTGATGAAGATGCTCGATGCCGGAAGTGGGTTGTCGTCGCGGTTGAGCAGGTGGCGCAGGGTCTTGGATACGACCTTGGTGGCGATGGCGGTGCCTATTACCAAGATGCCGGCCCAGATGATGTTGTGGATCCAGCGCTGCTCAAAGAAATGAAGAATCGGCTCAAACAATTCCATGTAGGGAAAACCTCCTCATGATCGTTCAACCATGATACCCACCAGAAGCCCGTCCGATCACATTCGGACGGGCTTCTGTGCTCGATATAAGGTTTGCACGGCGGGGCTGCAAGGCCCGGCGGTGTAGCTTAGCGGCGGCGCTTCCAGATAATGCCGAGGATGATAACGATGATGCCGCCGATGAGGCATGCACCGACCACGGCTAGCGTGCGGTCTCCCGTTGCGGCGAGTTTACCGGTGGTCTTCTTGGTGGTGACTTGCGTGGTTGTCGTGCCGGGTTTGGGTGAGGGCTCAGGCGTTGGGGTCGGATGGGGTGCGGGGTTCTCAGCGGAGCTAAAGCTGATGGTGCCCGCGAGCGAGGCCACCTTGTGCTCCCAGTCGTCCTGCCCGATCAGTGCCCTCAGCGCTGCCTCGCACGTACCCCACTCGGTGAGCTTCTTGGCGTTTGCGAAGGTGGGGAAGTCGGTCGTGTTGGTGATGATGTAGTTGTTGGTGGCGACGGTATAGGTCTTGGCGGGGTCGAGCGTGCTGCCGTCTTTGGTGAGCGTGGCACTCACGATGCGCTTGCCTTCAGACTGCGTCCAGTCGATTGTTACGTTGATGCCGCCAAAGGAAAGAACGCTGCCGGAGTCGTCGGGCCACTTGTACATGTCCTGGGCTTCCTGCTCGGTGTGGCCGGCTGCGACGTAGGCTTGCTGAAGCTCGTAGCTGTCGTTGCAATCGTCGTTGATCTGCAGCGAGTGCTCAAGCGCTGCGAGGAAGTTTGCGCCGGTCATGGTCCAGGTCTCCACGGTGTTGCCATAGGGCGAGATGGCGATGACGTTGCCGGCGGTCACATCGCCCGCCGCGATGCCGCCACGGATGCCGCCCGCGTTTTCGATGGCGAGGTCTGCCCCCGTCAGGGCAAGATAGGGGCCGCATATCACGTGCCCGATGGTCTGGGCCTTGGTGGTGTCGCCCGCTTTGCTGGGGCGAAAATCG
>CABSNX010000143.1 GCA_902479205.1 uncultured Collinsella sp.
TCGGTCTCGTGGGCTCGGAGATGTGTATAAGAGACAGTTAGTCCACCCACCCCAGGGGTAGTTAATTTGGGACGGGGCTTTTTTAGCTACCACCATATGCCTGTGAGCATTTGCCCCGGTGCCCATCGATTCACCGCCAGTCAAAGGGTAGCTAAAAAGCCCCGTCCCAAATTAACTACCCTAGCCAACGATTCACGAAAGGGACCTCCATGGACCTTGCCGATATTCGCCAGACCATCGATGGCATCGACACCACGCTCCTCAATAGTTTTGTCGAACGCATGGACATTGCCATCGAGGTTGCCAAATCAAAAATCGAGATGGGCAAGGCCGTCTTCGACCCCGCCCGCGAGCGCTCCAAGCTCAACAACCTTGCCGGCCGCGCTCCCGAGCGCTACGAGGCGCAGACCATCACGCTGTTCCGCCTCCTCATGAGCATGAGCAAGGCAGAGCAGCAGCGTTACATCAACGAACTCAAGGGCATCACGGTCTCGCAAAAGGCCCACGCCACGGCAGCTCCCCTCGACACGCCCTTCCCCCAGACTGCCAGCGTCGCCTGCCAGGGCGTTGAAGGTGCCTACAGCCAGATCGCCGCGTGCAAGCTCTTTGCCGTGCCCGATATCGCGTTCTTCGAGACCTTCGAAGGTGTCATGCGAGCTGTGCGCGACGGCTTCTGCGAGTTTGGCGTACTGCCCATCGAAAACTCCACCGCCGGCTCGGTCAACGCGGTCTACGACCTGCTCGCACAGTTCGACTTCCACATTGTGCGCTCGCTGCGCCTCAAGATCGACCACAACCTGCTCGTCAAGCCCGACACCAAGCTGCAGGATGTTCGTGAGGTCTATAGCCACGGTCAGGCCATCGCGCAATGCGCTGGCTTTATCGAGGCGCACGATCTGCACGCCACCAAGTATCTCAACACGGCTATGTCGGCCGAGATGGTCGCCAACTCCGACCGCACCGACGTCGCCGCCATCGCCTCGCGCAGTTGCGCGGCGCTCTACGGTCTGGAGGTGCTGGAGCCCAACATTCAGGACTCGAACAACAACTACACACGCTTCGTCGTCATCAGCCGCGAGCCACGCGTCTATCCCGGTGCCAACCGCACCTCACTCATGATCACCACGGCTAACGAACCGGGCGCCCTCTATCGCGTGCTCGAGCGCTTCTATGCGCTCAACATCAACCTTATCAAGCTCGAGAGCCGCCCCATCCCCGGGCACGACTTTGAGTTTATGTTCTACTTCGATCTGGACTGTCCCTTTGGCAGCAAAGCCCTCGACGACCTACTCGACTCGATTGACGACGTGTGCGAGAGCTTCACCTACTTTGGCAGCTACACGGAGGTGCTCTAGATGACTGATGTCGCCACAACCCGCCCCTACGGCGTCCTGGGCCGTGTGCTGGGCCACAGCTACACCCCGACCATCTACAAGGAGCTCGCGGGACTTGAATACGTGCGATTTGAGCGCGAGCCCGAGGATCTAGAGGCTTTTATGACGGGCGACGAGTGGGAAGGTACCAACGTGACCATTCCCTACAAACGCGCCGTCATGGAATACCTGGACGAGCTGAGTCCCCTGGCCGAGCGCATGGGCAACGTCAACACCATCACTCGCCTGCCCGATGGCCGTCTGCGCGGCGACAACACCGACTACTTCGGTTTCCAATGCCTGGCCGAGGAGCTGGGCGTAGAGATTGCCGGCAAGAAGGTCCTCGTGCTCGGTGCCACCGGCGGTGCCGGCACCACGGCAAGCATGGTACTCGGCGATCTGGGCGCTATCGTCGTGCCCGTCGGCCGCACAAGCGAGGTCAACTACGGCAACATCGCGCAGCAGTCCGACGCCGCGTTGCTCGTCAACTGCACGCCTGCCGGTATGTTCCCCCACTGCCCCGACGCTCCTTGCGCGCTCGAGGGCCTCGACGCGCTCGAGGGCGTCATCGATATCGTCTACAACCCCGCCCGCACGGGACTCATGCTCGAGGCCGAGCGTCGCGGCATACCCTGCATCGGCGGTTTGCTCATGCTTGTGGCCCAGGCGGCGCAAGCCGTCGAGCGCTATACCGGCCAGGTCACCCCGCGCGAGCGCATCCTGGACGTGACAGAGTGCCTGTCACACCGCGAGCAGAACATCGCGCTGATCGGCATGCCGGGCTCGGGCAAAACCCGCGTGGGTGAGCAGATTGCCCTGCTGACGGGCCGCGAGCACATCGACCTGGACCGCGCCCTCGAGGAGCGTCTGGGCATGCCTTGCGCCGACTTTATCGTCAAGCGCGGCGAGCCGGCCTTCCGCGAGCAGGAGACGGCGGCCCTGGCCGACATCTCCAAGCGCAGCGGCCTGGTGCTTTCCACCGGCGGCGGCGTCGTCACGCAAGACGAGAACTACCCGTTGCTGCACCAGAACAGTCAGATTGTGATGCTCAACCGTAAGCTCGATGAGCTCGCCCACAAGGGTCGCCCCATCACCGCCCGCGACGGTATCGACAAGCTGGCCGAGCAGCGCATGCCGCGCTACCGCGCCTGGGCCGACTACATCATCGACTCGCGCGACTGCGCAGCCAACACCGCCCGAGCCCTCCTCGACACCCTCTAAAACCTGCCAAAAAGGGACAGGTTTATTTTGGCAGGTTTTATCTGGGCAAACGTCGCAGACAGCAAGCCCCGCCACCAACCAGACCACAAAGGAAGCAACCATGAAAGCTCTCGTCATCAACGGACCCAACCTCAACATGCTCGGCATTCGCGAGCCGGGTATCTACGGTAGCGACAACTACGACCGCTTGGTCCAGATCTGCAAGGAGGCCGGCGCCGCACAGGGTTTCGACGAGGTCGAGGTCTTCCAGTCCAACCACGAGGGCAGCATCGTCGACAAGATCCAGGAGGCATACGGCAAGGTCGACGGCATCGTCATCAACCCAGCGGCTTACACGCACACGAGCGTGGCGATCCTGGACGCCCTCAAGGCCGTCGCCATCCCCGCCGTCGAGGTCCACATCAGTGCCGTCGAGACGCGCGAGGACTTCCGCCAAGTAAGCTACGCGCGCCTGGCCTGCTTTGCCACCATCACCGGCGAAGGCCTCCAGGGCTACGCTCACGCGCTGGAGCTGCTGAGGGAGCGTCTCGAAAAGTAGCCTCGCGAGCAAATCCATCAACGCGATTAACACGCTAATAATGCCAGTGCCGCCAGCAGCAACCTCGCTACTGGCGGCACTTTATTACTGGCATATAATCGTTGCAGTCACACAACGTCTGGAGACGCGCATGTTAAGCATCCATCTGGGAGATTACCCCGGTTCCATCTACGATACCGAGACCTATTTTAGGAATTCATACTTGGATTCATGGTTCGAAGACCCTATGGCTGCGCAGATCATTAAAAGCGTGGACGGATCAGAGCTCATCGGCCCCCACAACATCGTAAGCAAGCAGCTGGGCTCAATCACCCCGCTCGAACTGTCCGGCGGCGTTAAGACACTGCTGCTGGTACGCAATCTCCCACATATGGTGTTCAACGCATCTACCTGCGGAGACAACTGTGCCCGCTGGCTACTCAAAATCGGCAAAGAGCAGGATGTGCTGGTGACCCTTTACCACATCATGAAATTCCCCTGGAAGAACTTTGAAATCCGTATTGAAAACGATGGCCGTATCGTCAAAAACATGCAGGAGTTTGTCGGCGCCACGAATGACTTTTTGGATGTTGATGAGTAATGAAGGGAACGCATACCGTTGTCGTAGAGCGTGCAAAGGTCAAATACACACTCACGTTTAAACGCAATATTTCCTTTATACGCGGCAACAGCGGCACGGGCAAAACGACGCTCATCTCGATGATTCGCGACTACAACGACCGAGGACCGGAAAGCGGCGTTATACTCAGCTGCGACGTGCCTTGCGAAACGCTTTCCGGCAGACGCTGGGAGCGCGAGCTGTCGATCATCGAAGATTCGATCGTCTTTCTAGATGAGGGCAACGAGTTTATCTACTCAAAGGACTTCGCCAAAGCCGTCAACGGCTCCTCCAACTATTTTGTTCTGATATCTCGTCGCGACGCCAACGAACTCCCCTACAGCGTCGACGAGATCCTAAAACTGGTCAACACCACAAGCAAGACGATCAATGGCCGCAAGAGCGACAGGCGCTTCTACTCGGTGACCAAGCCGCTATATGACCACACGACAAGCATGCTGTACCAGGATCTAAATGTTGGATTCGAGATACCCGATGCCGTGATTGTCGAGGATAGCAAGTCTGGCTATCAATTCTACAGCGCCCTATGCAGCCGACTGGGAATCCGCTGCTATACCGCTACCGGCGTAGCAAACCTAAAACGAACGATTCACGAATGTCCCGAGCAAAACATCCTTGCCATAGGAGACGGCGCAGCGTTTGGTCCCTACATCGAAAAGGTACTCGAGCAGCGCGTTTACAAGAACGTTCGCCTGTTCCTCCCGGAATCATTTGAGTGGACGCTTTTGCGATCTGGCCTCATCCCCAGCAACGATATTCCAAAAATCCTTAAGGACCCTTCGAGCTATATCGAAAGCCGCGACTACCTGAGCTGGGAGCGATTCTTCACCGATGTGTTGGTCAAATACTCGGCAGACACTCGTTATGCCTACAAAAAGGCGAAGCTCAATGAGCAGTATCTGAGGCCACAGGCGATGAATACAGTTGCAAGCATCTTGCCCGAGTGTTTGAAGGCAGAATAGTGGGTTCTTAAGATCATTTGGAAACCAGGCCACGCCCATGCGCTGGAGCTGCTGAAAGAGCATCTGCTACACTAATCCATGGGACAAAATAATCAGGTTTGTTTGTCCCAAAACCTAAGTAACTGTTCGATTGACATACAAAGGAGCATATCCATGTCCCAGTACGATTATCTCGTCGTCGGTGCCGGCCTTTCGGGCGCCGTCTTTGCCAATGCCGCCAAGCGCGCCGGCAAGTCGGTCCTGGTCATCGATCGCCGCGATCACATCGCCGGCAACATCTACACCGAGGACGTCGAGGGCATCCAGGTCCACCGCTACGGCGCGCACATCTTCCACACCTCCATGAAGGACGTCTGGGACTACGTCAACCGCTTCGCCGAGTTCAACAACTACGTCAACTCGCCGGTCGCCAACTTCCACGGCAACATGTACAACATGCCCTTCAACATGAACACCTTCGCCAAGATGTGGCCGGGCGTCGTCACGCCGGCAGCTGTCTCTTATACACATCTCCGAGCCCACGAGACCGATCAGTATCTC
>CABSNX010000144.1 GCA_902479205.1 uncultured Collinsella sp.
ATTGCGCCCTCAAACACATGGCCCGCGGCCTCGTGTCCGATAACGTCGAGCGTCACCGGCGCCTCGCCAGATGCCTGGGCCAAGTCCGCCGAGCGCACGGCATATCCGTCCATGGCACTGTTGGCAAACGGCGAGATGTCGATATCGGCCACGGCGTCCTCGGCCAAGGGAAGACCGGCGGCCTGCCACACGGGAATCTCGACGAGATCGGTCGGAGCAACGTGCGACAGAACAATCGACTGCGCGTCCACCAGCGGAATGAGTTTCTCTGCCATATGCACCTCTTAATGCCACGGCGCACAACAGGGGCGCCGATTCTTTATGCTTGTCTCAGTATAATCCCACAACGCGCGACCGCGACTCGGCCTGTACCCGCAAATACACCTGTCGGTTGCAGGCCGCGAAACAGAATGGATACCAACCCACCGGCTCATCGCGTTTACCGCGTTTTATAATGCTTGCGTTGCAACCTAAAAGAGGAACGTATGGCTCATAACGACAAACCCGAAAGCGCAAACGAGGCTCAGGATCATTCCCAGCCGCTCGACGACGGCGGCTTTTTCTCCCTGAACGACGTCATCATGGCAGGCAGGCATCAGCTCACCCGCTCCGAGCAGCTCTTGGCTGCCGACACGCGCCGCAACGCCCGCAACCTACTCGCGAGCGCCAAGTTGCTCGTACTCGTCGTCATCGTCTCGCTCGCCATGGGCGTCGCCGCTTGGGCGTTTTTGGCCTCGTTGAATATCGCCACCGACTATCGCGAACACCATGCGTGGATTTACGCACTGCTTCCCGTTGTGGGCGTTGCCACCGCATGGGTGTACAAAAACCACGGTCTTGCCGCCAAACGCGGTAACAACCTGGTCATCGACTCCGCTCTGGGCACACGCCTCATCCATATGCGCATGGCCGTCCTCACCTTCGTCTGCTCCACGCTCACGCACCTAACGGGCGGATCGGCCGGTCGCGAGGGAGCCGCGGTTCAGATTGGCGGCACCATCGCCAGCAACATCTCGAGCCTCGCCCACCTCAAAAAGCATGATCACCACGACCTCATGCTCGCCGGCATCTCGTCGGCCTTTGGCGCCGTATTCGGCTCGCCCCTTGCCGGAGCTTTCTTTGGCATGGAGATGTGCTTTATCGGCAAGATCGACTACACCGCGGGCATCTACTGCTTAGTCGCCTCGTTTACCGGCTACTTCACATCTCTCGCCCTGGGTACCGAGTACGAAGCGAATGTCATCGCCAGCGTTCCCGCCATGACGCCCAAGACAGTCGTCATCGTTGTTATCAGCGCCATCATCTTCGGTCTGACGGCACGCCTCTTTGCCTGGTCGGTTCGAACCGTCAAGAGCCTGTACGGTCGCTTTATCACCAATTACCTCGTTCGCGCACTTATAGGCGCACTCGTGGTTTTGGCCGCCTATGCCCTCCTCGACGCCTGGGACTACGCCGGCCTTTCCACGTGGCTTTCCGGCGCTGGATTTGCCGGCAACACCACCCTGGCGGACGCAGCCATTAAGTTGGTCGTCACAGCGCTCACCCTGGGTGCCGGCTTCCAAGGCGGCGAGGTCACGCCCCTGTTTGGTATCGGTGCGGCGCTCGGCGGCTGGATAGGTTGCCTCGTCGGAATCGATCCCAGCTTTCTGGCGGCTCTCGGCATGCTCGGCGTGTTCTGTGCCGGCCTTAACGTGCCCATCACCACCTGTATGATGGCCATCGACCTGTTCCACGGCACGGCAGCCGGGTTCTTTGTCATCGTGGCCTTTATCAGCTACCTAACCGCCGGACACCGCGGCGTGTACCCCGCCCAGCGCATCATCTCGCCCAAGCGCCGTTCGCTTATTGTGGATGAGGGCGGTACGGTAGCGGATGCTATCGAGCGCCACAACGACCTGATAGAGTAGACGTTAGTATTCGCCGTGCAGCCACAATCGGGGGCAATTCGACCTGAGCGCGACCGCACCGTCACGTCATACGCCGGGAGTCGTTCCATGCACGCAACTGATTTTGGTCGCACGCTCATCATCGCCAACCCAGCCGCCCAGTCGGGTGCGGCGCGCGAAGTTGCCGAGCGCCTGCAGCGCTTTTTGGACATGACCGCGCGCGCATCCCAGTTTGACTTGGTGCTGACCGAGCGCATGGGGCATGCCAAGGAGCTTGCCGCACAGGCTCAGGGCTATCGCACCGTTATCGCCCTTGGCGGCGACGGCGTGATTCACGAGGTCGTCAATGGGCTTATGACACAGGATGAGGCGGTCCGGCCCGCTCTTGCCGTCCTGCCCGTAGGTTCCGGCAACGATTTTGCCCAAACGCTCGGCATCGATGATTTCTCCGGCAAGGATTTTGGCGCGCTGCTCACCTGCGAGCTGCAGCGTCAGGACATCGGGCGCATTCGCTCGTGGAGCCCTGCGAGCGGCAGCGGCGAGGCTGCCGTTGAGTACTACGACCAGACGCTTTCGGTCGGCATCGATGCCGCCATCGGCCTTGGCACCACCGAGCTGCGCAAAAAGACCGGTTTGACGGGCGCGCCGCTCTACACCCTCTCGGGACTTGAGCAGTTTGGCCTGCGCTATCGCAACTACCCCATGGCAGTCAGCTTTGACGGGGCGCCCGCCGAGCGCGTGAGGGCAATCATCATGGCGATTCAGCTGGGACCTACCTATGGCTCGGGCTATCGCATCTGTCCCGACGCCGACCCCTGCGACGGCATACTCGACGTCTGCTACGCCTGCGGCCCCGTCCCTCGCGCGGTCGCGCTTCCCGTGTTCCTTTCGGCCAAGGACGGCCACCATACCAAGTTGCCACCGGTTCGCATGCGCCGATGCCGCCATGCCGAGCTCACTTTTGAGGAGCCCGACTACCCCATCCAGGCCGACGGCGAGCCCGTCGTCGCCTCGCGCATCGAGGTCGACGTCCTCGGCGGCGCCCTCCACGTCTGGCACCCCACCCACTAGCCATCCCTAAGTTGCGGTGAAATAGGGACTGTTTATGCAGGTAAAGCCGGAAAACAATCCCTATTTCACCGCAACTTATGAGGAGGCTATTCGTCGCTGCCCGGTTTGCGACGGTTGGCCTTTTTAATGGCGTTGAAGTGCTTGTCATTGAGCCTGCGCTGGCGAGAGCGCTGAGGCACCTTGGTCTTTACGCGTCGGCGCGGTGGACGCCCGCGACGCTCAAGCTCAGCGCGCAGCTTACGCAGGCAGCTGCAACGGTTTTGGAACTGACTGCGGCTCTCGCGCGCCGTCACGGTAATCCGCGTGGGCCCATGCTTCATGCGCACCGCCGAGTCCGTCGTGTTCACGCCCTGCCCACCCGGGCCCGTCGCGCGAAACACCTGCACCTCGCAATCGCGCGCCAACTCCTCGACCGACATCTCGGCATAGTGCGCATACTCACGCCATCCCATCTTGTTCTCATCCATATCAACACCTCCCCTCATACAAAAAATGTGACAAAGGGACAGTCCCTTTGTCACATCGCATACCAATCGCTTGTGTTGCGCGCTTAGGCGAAGGTGATCTCGCCGGTCTCGCAGTCCATATCGGCGATACGGGCCAGGCTCTCGACGCGGAAGCCGCGCTCGCGGAGCTTATCGCCACCGCCCTGGAAGCCCTTCTCCACCGCAATGCCAATGCCGGACACCTCGGCACCCGCAGCCTCGCAGATCTTGATTAGGCCCTCGAGCGCGCAGCCGTTGGCCAGGAAGTCGTCGATAATCAGGACCTTGTCGCCCTCGGACAGGAAGCGCTTGCCAACGATGACCGGGTACTCCTTCTGCTTGGTAAAGGAGTAGATGGTCGTGGCATACTGCTCGCCGTCGAGGTTGATGGACTGCGCCTTCTTGGCAAAGACAACCGGCACGCCGCCAAAATGCTGGGCCGCGATGCAAGCCATGCCAATGCCCGAAGCCTCGATCGTCAGGATCTTGTTGATCTCGACGCCCTCGAACAGATGGGCCCACTCGGCGCCCATGTGGTCGAACAACTCAACGTCGCACTGGTGGTTGAGGAAGGCATCAACCTTAAGGACGTTACCGGCCTTTACGATGCCGTCATGGCGAATACGATCCTCAAGCTCCTGCATGGCGCAACCCCTTCTCGCGGCAACGATACCGCGCGATTAATAAACGTTGTTCGATAGTCTACCACGGACCGACCCCCGCCCGCCCCACAAGCCGCATCGCACCACAAACCAGTCTTTTTGGGACAACGCAAATCGTGGCAGACGACCTCCCAACACGCTAATGGCGGGCGCGTATCTTCACCAAACGCACCATGGCGAGCGCAAAGCCCACGGCGGCCACAGCCATGAGTACGTAGAACACCGAGCGAAAGCCGAACAGGAACACATCCGGACGTCCTGCAACAAAACTGGTCACGGCCTCGCCCATCGCAACGCTCATCTGCCCATACAGGATATGCGACGCCGCCGTAATGCCCACTGCCATACCCGCATAGCGTGCCAGGCTACCCAGACTGCCAGCAAAGCCGAGCGCTTCGCGCGGAGCCGAGCCCATGTACAGCGAGTTATTGGGGCTCTGGAAAATCGACGTACCGCACGACATAAACGCGACGCAGCACACGATCACAGGGATGGAAGAGCGCTCGTCAAGCGTGCTTACCGCAAAGAGACCGCACACGTACACGCCCAGGCCGACCGCCGTGGGACCCTCGCAGCCAACACGGTCCGAAACCGTTCCCGAAAGCGGGCCGATAAAGGCATTCACCATCGGCAGCGCCAAAAAGAGTAGTCCAGAGATGTCAGAACCAAAGCCGTGGGCGTCCTGAAAATAGAACGGCAGAATAAACTCGGATGCGCCAATGCCAACGAACACGATGAGCATGCAGACAAGGTTGATGGTGAAGGCCGAATTTGCAAAACAGCGGTGAGCAGCCTCGGCAAGGGGCATGGGGCGCTCGCCGGCCTCTGGCTTAACATGCGGCAACGTATAGAGCCCCACGATAAACGAGATGACGCCAATAGGCAGGTTGATGAGGAAGATGCTCTCCCAGGGAAAGCTTGCCACCAGCATGCCACCCAGCACGGGGCCACACATCATGCCGAGGGCCACGAAGGTCGCAAGAATACCCATGGCACGACCGCGCTCGCGAGCCGGAAACGACTCGGTGATGATACCCATGTTGTTGGCCATGGCCGCCGCGCAACCGACGCCCTGAACAATGCGTGCAAGA
>CABSNX010000145.1 GCA_902479205.1 uncultured Collinsella sp.
ATTCGTCGGCAGCGTCAGATGTGTATAAGAGACAGATGCGATGCACATGGCATTCCCGTCCCGCTGGCGGATGTGATCTGCATGGCGATGGCGCTCGATCCCGCCAAGCGTTTTGCGAGTGCAAAGGCGTTGGGCAGTGCTGCGCGCGCAGCGTACGGCTTGTGCGCCCCTGCGTCGTCGCTCGCAACGGCTCCTGTCTCCGCCGTGTCCCGGACCGCGGCGTTTCAAGTGCATCGGGTGCAGCAACCGGTTGCCCCTGCGCTTTCGCCTTCTGCGAGTCAGCATTCGACCATCTCGCCCTCGGCGTCCGAGCCCTTGGCGTCCAAGTGCGTAAGCCTGCTCTCGCATATTCCCGAACCTGTGGGGCGCATATGGAATGGATGCGTTTATGCGATGACGCTGCTGCTCCTGATGGGAAGTCATTTTGCCGTGTTTCAGCCGACAGGTGAAAACCGCAACTATCCAACGTGGTTTTTAGCGCTTGAGTATTTCCTTATGGTCGATGGCTTGGTGCTGCTTATTACGTTTGGCATGCTCGACCGTCGCAGGCTTCGGCGTCGCTTTCCCGTGCTCGACCGGTATCGGGGAGGCGCCTTTGTCGAACTATGGTTCAAAGCACTCGGGTTTATGTTTGCCGTTATGTGCGTTGTCGTCGTTATCGGCAACGCGACGGGCGTCGTCTCCTAGATATACGAAAAAGGGCCCCGTTTGGGGCCCTTTGCAGTTGAGGCTTGCGAGCCTAAATGCGGTTCATCTGGGAAGCGACCTTGTTGTACCAGTCCTGCCACGTGGGCGGGCAGTACTTCTTGGCGGCTGCCGGGGTAAGCGTGGAGCCATAGTTGGCGCCCAGGTAGGCAACGTGGGCGGAGACGCCCTCGCTCCAGCTACCAAAGCTACGCCAACCACCGCCGCGGGCACTCCAGCCCCAGGCGTTATAGGAGCCGGCGCAATAGAGGCCCTTGCTGCTCTCGATGCAAGCGATGGCGGGGGACCAACGGGGATCGACGCCGGTATTCCAGGCGGCGACGGCAAAGTTGTAGCCCTGGCCTGCCATGGGGGAGCCGGCAAGGTAGTTATCGATGCGGCTCGTCCACTCGTTAATGAACGAGTCGTAATCGGAGTTACCGCTATTCGAGCTGTTCACCGTGGTGTCGATGGTGGTGTTGGCGTTGTTGGCCTGGCTGTTGGAGTTGTTGCCGCTTACGCCCTCGCCCGAGATCTTCTCGGCAGCAGCGGCCTTGTCGGCCTCGAGCTTAGCTAGTTCGGCGGCATTTTCCTGTTCGGCCTTTGCCTGCGCCTCGCTGCGGAGCTGCTGAGCCTGCGCCAGTGCATCCTCGGCATTCTTTTGCTCGCCCTCGAGCTGAGACTTGGCCTGCTCGAGTTCAGTCTTGTTCTGCTCGAGCTCGGTCTGCATCTTGTTAAGCTCTTCGATCTCGTCGACGCTCGAGCTTGTAATCTGGTTGGTGTATTTGCAGGTGGTGATAAAGTCACCCAGGCTCTGCGTGTTCACCAGGAAGCTCACGATGGGGCTGGTGCCCTTCTGGTACTTATACAGATCGCGCATGGCGGAGCTTGCCTTGGCCTGCTGCTCGGGTAGCTCGGCCTCAATCTTATCGATGTTCGCCTCATTGGAGTCGATCTGCTTTTGCAGATCCTCGAGCTTGGTTCGGGCGTCGTTGTAGGCGCTCGTAGCGTCCTCGATTTTTTTCTGGGCGGCGGAAAGCTGATCCTGCGTTGCCTGCGAGGCGGCATAGGCCGCGACGGGGGAGAGCATCGGCGTGGCCGTCAGCGCGACGGCGAGCGCGGCGCTCGTGATGATACGAGCCGGCTTCGACGCGATGAGCGCTGCGGTGCGATGGTTCGAATGCTGCATCCAGTCCCTCTGCAATCAATCGTAGGTTATTGGTCGAGGTGTATTCTACTACTGCTTTCGACCTCAACTTGAACCTTAAAAGTTCTAAAGGGTCAAGTTGAACTTGAGGCTTTGGCCTTGACCTGCGGGAATGGTGAATTGTTGAGAAACCATAGAGTTCAACTTTAACGTTACGGCACCCTGTTGTAACGGGATTCTTGCTTGTAAAAGCTACCTCAACGTGGGGTTTTGCAACTATAGGGTTCCTTCGCGGCGAGCCCGCTCCACCTCTTTGAGTGCCTCGGCGGGAGTGAAGGAACAGGTGCCGTCGCCGAGCCTGATCACCTGTATGTCGTCACCGGCATGGACTTCTCCGCCCTGCAGCACGACGCCAAAAATGCCCTCGTGAGGGAAGATGCAGTCGCCGGCGAGATAGTAGATGGCACAGCGTGTGTGGCAGACTTTGCCGATCTGGCTGATTTCGACGAGCACTTCGCTACCGAGCTTGAGCTGCGTGCCCAAGGGGAGTGAGAGCAGGTTGATACCCTGGGTGGTGAAGTTCTCGCCAAAGTCGCCCTCGCGCACATCGAGCCCGCGCGCCTGTGCCGTCTGGATAGACTCTGCAGCTAAAAAGGAGACCTGACGGTGCCAATGCCCGGCGTGCGCATCGGAGGCGAGGCCAAACTGCTCGATGACGGTGTCGTGCCCGTCGGCGACGGGTGACTTACGCGTGCCTTTGTGCTCCGACGTGTTGATTGAGATGATGCGGGCAGGCCCGTTGTAAGCATCGTTTGCGGTGCGTAGGGGAGCTGCCGTCTGGGCACGATCCGCAAGTTCGCGCTTTGCGGCGTCAATGATGGGGTTGTTGATCGGATGAGCCTGGGGCACAGTGTACCTTTCGACGGGGCTGGCAACATGTTGAATCCTACAACAACGGTGGGTTCATTGCCCGTTGTCGTACACCGGTGATCGCCGCCTTCGTGCTGGATAATTACGCCGATTGCCATAGATACGGTGGAGCTTTGGGTGCCGGCGGCTCGGCACGCTAGAATAAATCAGTTGCACAAAGACCGCCCGTCGTGTGGGCAGTTCTAGATAGGAAGTTTCCATGGCATTGCAGTTTACAGAGCGCGAGTTTATCCCCGTGCTGCTCGGCGGCGACATCAACGCGTATTCGGTGGCGCGCGCTTTCTACGAGGAGTATCAGGTTAAGAGCCTGGTCTTTGGCAAGTACCAGACCGGCCCCGCGTATCGCAGCCAAATTATCGATTACACGCCCAACGTGGATATCGATACCATGCCGGTCATGATCGAGACCGTTAACGGCGTCGCACAGGCCAATCCTGATAAGAAGATTATTCTCATGGGCTGCGGCGACAACTACGTCGCGCTTGCCGCGCAGGCCCAGGACGCCGGCCAGCTTGCCTCGAACGTCATCGCGCCCTATGCGCCCTACAGCATGCTTGAGCAGTGCCAGAAGAAGGAGATCTTCTACGAGCTGTGCGAGAAGCACGGTGTGCCGTATCCGCATACGTTTACCTTTACCATGGCGATGCTCAACGCTCAGGGTGAGGCTCCCGCCGAGGTGCTCGACCAGATCGACTTCCCCTTCCCGATGATTCTGAAACCCTCTGACGGCATCATGTGGTGGGAGCACGAGTTTGAGGGTCAGAAGAAGGCCTACGAGATTGCCGATCGCGCCGAGCTGGAGCAGGTCATTCGCGATGTGTACGCCAGTGGCTACACCGATGACCTCATCTTGCAGGATCGCGTGCCCGGCAACGACGAGTACATGCGCGTGCTTACCAGTTATTCCGACCGCAACGGCAAGGTTCGCATGATGTGCTTGGGTCACGTGCTGCTCGAGGAGCATCAGCCCCATGGTGTCGGCAACCACGCCTGCATCATCACTGAGCCCAACGACGAGCTCATGGGTGGCGTGCGCAAGCTGCTTGAGGATCTTAAGTTTACGGGCTTCTCCAACTTCGACGTCAAGTACGACCAGCGCGATGGTTCGTTTAAGTTCTTCGATTTCAACACGCGCCAGGGCCGCAGCAACTACTACGTTACCAACAGCGGCTTTAACGTTGCCAAGTATGTGGTGGACGAGTATGTGTTCAACCGTCCGTTTGAGCCGGAGTTTGTGACGGCGCAGGACGAGGCGCTGTGGATGGTCGTTCCTATGGGCGTCGTTGACAAGTATGTCAAGGACCCCGAGCTGCGTGCGAAGGCGCATCGTCTGGCCAAGGAGGGCAAGGCTGCCGATCCTTCGTTTATGAAGGGTGATTTTGTCTTTAACCGCTGGTTGCGCATGTGGCACACCAGGCTGCGTCATTTTAAGTTGTTCAAGACGTATTACAAGTAGATGAGCGCGGCGCCCGCCCGGTTTGCATCGGACGGGCGCGGGTATGATACGCGCAATTGCGCGGGCGTCACCAAGGAGGCGGCGATGGAA
This sequence comes from uncultured Collinsella sp., assembly GCA_902479205.1. Taxonomy (GTDB): domain Bacteria; phylum Actinomycetota; class Coriobacteriia; order Coriobacteriales; family Coriobacteriaceae; genus Collinsella. The sequence goes on from CABSNX010000145.1 coordinate 4,308, forward strand.
AAGCTGGGAGTTATCGGCGGCATGGGCGCCGAGGCCACGTCGTATTACTACGACCAGGTGGTACGTCATACGGCGGCTACGTGCGACCAGGAGCATATCGACATGGTGGTGCTTTCCAAGTCGACCATGCCCGACCGTACGCTGGCCATCAAGACCGGCGAGCATGCCGAGCTGCTGGCGACCATGAAGGAGTGCGCCCAAGCGCTCGAGTCGCTGGGCTGCGCGCACATAGCGATTCCCTGCAACACATCACACTACTTCTACGATCAGATTCAGTCGTTTACCAAGGTGCCGATTATCCACATGCCGCGCGAGTCGGTGCGCTATGCTCTGGCCGGCGCGGTGATGGGGGAGTGCGAGTTCGACCCCAACCTGAGTATGCCGGCCGAGCCGGTGCGCAAGATCGGCATCATGGGCACCGACGGTACCGTGGGCGCAGACGTCTATGGGCGCGAATGCGAGACCGCGGGCGTTGAGGTCGTCTATCCCAGCGAAAAGCGTCAGGCAGACGTGATGTCGCTTATCTACGACGATGTGAAGGCCGGGCGCGAGCCCGATATGGATAAGTTTGACCGCGTGATGTGGGAGTTCGCCCGTAGCGGCTGCGACCGCGTCATTCTGGCCTGCACGGAGCTTTCGGTGTTGCAGAAGTATCGCGAGATGCCCGAGATCACCCTCGATGCGATGGATGTCCTGGTACGCGAGTCCATCATTCGCAGCGGCGTCCCCTACCGCCTGTAGCCCTCGACCTGCCAAAAAGGGACAGGTTCATTTTGGCAGGTTTTATCTGGGAAAACAGTCAGGC
>CABSNX010000146.1 GCA_902479205.1 uncultured Collinsella sp.
GCGTCAGATGTGTATAAGAGACAGGTCGCAGCCGTCGCACAGCTTCCAAGCGCTCGTCCAAGGCCAAGGGTTCGAAAAAGGACGCGTCCGAGGATTCTGGCAACGAGGCCGTCGAGGCAACCTCTGACGTCGCTCCCGAGACCGAGAGCGCCGATCAGCCGGTAACCGATAAACCCAAGCGTACGCGCAAGAAGTCTGCAAAGGCCAAGGCCGCCGAGCATCAGGCCGATGCCGATGCCGGTTCCGTCATCGATGGCAAGTCTGACGGCGAGGCCTCGAACAACGCCGATGCCGCTGCCGCCGATGGCACTGCGCCTGCCGAGACCGACGAGAACGCCCGCCCCAACCGCCGTCAGCACAAGCGCAACGACGAGCGTAACGAGCGCAAAGACGAGCGCAACAACGACCGCCGCAACCGTCAGCGCGATCGCAAGCAGCGCAACAAGGAGCGCAACGCCGCCCCGACCGAGCCTACGCTTTCGCGCGAGGAGCTCGCGGCCATGAAGGTCGCTGAGCTGCGCGAAAAGGCCAAGGAGTTCGAGATCGAGACGACCGGCAAAAAGAAGGCCGAGCTCGTTGAGGAAATCTACACCACCGCCGCGAAGGCCGAGGGCTTCCGTGACATCAAGGGCATTCTGCAGATTCGCCCTGACAGCTCCGGCATCATCCATGCCCACGGCTACATGAAGTCCAGCGACGACGCCTTTGTTCCCGCATATCTCATCCGCTCCGCACGCCTGCGTACGGGTGATGTGATCGAGGGCTCGCTGCGCCCCTCACGCGGCGGCGACAAGCGCGCCGGCCTCGCTAAGATCACGACCGTCAACGGTCTGGACCCCGAGCAGATTCGCAACCGCCCCAAGTTTGGTGACCTCACCCCGGTCTATCCCAACGAGCCGCTGCGTATGGAGCACGGCAAGGATTCCATCACCGGTCGCGCCATCGACATCGTGTCGCCGATCGGCAAGGGCCAGCGCGGCCTGATCGTGTCGCCGCCAAAAGCCGGCAAGACCACGATCCTCAAGAAGATCTGCCAGTCTATCTCGATCAACAATCCCGAGGTTCACCTCATCTGCCTGCTCGTCGACGAGCGTCCCGAAGAGGTCACCGATATGCAGCGCTCCATCAAGGGCGAGGTCGTGGCCTCGACCTTCGATATGCCCGCCGAAAACCACACTCGCGTGGCAGAGCTCGTGATCGAGCGCGCCAAGCGCATCGTGGAGCTGGGTGGCGACGTCGTGGTGGTGCTCGACTCCATCACGCGCCTTGCCCGCGCCTACAACTTGGCCGCGCCCGCCTCGGGCCGCATCCTTTCGGGCGGCGTCGATTCGGCGGCCCTGTATCCGCCCAAGCGTTTCTTGGGCGCTGCCCGCAACATCGAGAACGGCGGCTCGCTCACCATCCTGGCTTCCGCCCTTATCGATACCGGCTCCAAGATGGACGAGGTCATCTTTGAGGAGTTCAAGGGTACCGGCAACATGGAGCTCAAGCTTGACCGCGACCTGGCCGACCGCCGTATCTTCCCGGCCATCGATCCCGTTGCCTCTGGCACGCGCAACGAGGACCTGCTGGTCGACGAGCAGATGCGCCCGTTTGTCTTTGGCCTGCGCCGTATCCTCGCCGGCATGAACAATACCGAGCGCGCGGCCGCGTCGTTTATCAAGGGCCTCAAGGGCACCAATACCAACCAGGAGTTCCTGGTGCGTTCGGCAAAAAAACACAGCGATTACGAGCAGACGTTCTAGGCCGTCCGCCGCACGCGACAACAGCCATAGACATGCCAGAAGGGCCGGGGTTTAGATCCTGGCCCTTTTCGTATAGCCGCTCGCCAACAATTATTGACCTCACGACCGGCAAGCAGCGATTTTCCCGTTTCAATCCCGCTTCGTCGCTTGCAATCCCCAAGGGGGTTTCGCATAATAGCTGTTAAGCTTCGCGACGGAAAACGCAGATGAAACGAACCATATACCGTTGCTTTGGGGCATAGCCCCGCTTCATCTTCTCTCGCGCAGCCAACTGAATGATGCGATTTGGGTGCTGGAAGATGGGGAGAGCTCATGGCTTCTTCTGATGCAACACAACGAGCAGTCCTTGCTGGACTTTCCTGCGGGATCGGCCTTGCCGCTCCCGTGGTGATGTATGCTGCCACGCTGCCGTTTTCGTCGGTGAACGAGACGGTCGTCGCGGGCGCTGTTCCCTTTGCCGTGGGTGCGGTGGCGGGCGTGGGTATCTATGCCGCCTCGCTCGGCATTTCTGAATATCGCGCACAGCATGCCGAGCGCCTGTTCCAGCCCGACGCCATGGGTGGCGCTGCGAACGTCAACCAGCATCAAGATGAGTTCCAGATCGCCTCGATGCCCGCCCAACAGCAGTGGGCTACTCCTCAGGGCGTTGCTACTGCGGCTCCTGCCGTTCAGGCAAACGCCGCGCAGCCCTCTTCGGTTTTCTCCGGCCTGACTGGTGCCTTGCAGCGCCGTCGTGCCGACGATGGCGTCCCCACTATCGCTCGCGCCGCAGACGCCATGAGCGAGGCCGACGCCTGGTCCATGATCGATAGCATGCTCGACGACGATTCGCCGGTCAGCTGCGACCCCACGCGCTCACGCGACGTCTACCAGGTCGCTATCGATGAACTCACCTACGGCGGGCAGACCGGCTCCATTAACCGCGATGACATCGCTGCCGCCGCGCGCGCTGTCTCGGGCTCTCATGCCGCCCCTGCGGGCAGCACGGCCGCCTTTGTGGCGCTGGTGGCCAATGCCGCCAACAACGCCGCTACGGCTCAATCCGTTACGTATGACACCGCCGTGCCCGTGACTCCGGCTGCCGCCACCGCCGTTGACCCCTACGCCGACGAGCCGCTGGCCGTCGACGAGGAGACTATTGCCGCCCGCCGTGCTGCCGAAAGCTCGCTGTGGGGCGCTCCTGCACAGCAGCAGGCCGCGGAGGCGGTGCCGTACAACGCGAACCTTGCCAACATGCCGATCATCAGCGACGCCTCTGCTGCGGCCATCGATCTCGATGACCTTGACGAGCCGGTCATCTCGAACGACATGCCGTATGTGGTCGCTGCCCCGGTCGATGCCCCGGCCTCCGCGTCCCAGTCCGTCGCAGTCGACGAGCCTGTCGATGCGACTCCCGAGGAAGACGTCCCCATGGCCGATTATTCGGGCCACGAGGGCATGTGGGCCGCCGCTGCCGCAATTTTGGACGAGGTCGTCGAGCCTGCTCCCGTTGCCGCTCCGGTGTTTACGTCTGCTCCTCAGCCCGCTGCCCCCGCTTACGTTGGTCGCCACAGCGCCGTGTTCCCCGAGGATACCGCCCGCATCTCGCGCGAAGGTATCGAGCGTGCCGAGGCCATCGCTGCTGGCATCATGGAGAACCGTCGTCACGAGCGCGTCAACCAGATTCTCGAGGAGGAGATCGACCGTCTGCAGTCTGCGGCGGTGAGGCGCACGGGCCGCGCCTATCTGAGCGTTATCGAGGGCGGCACCGCCAGCTTTGAGCCGCTCTGTGCGGAGGCATAACTTCTGCATGCTTAAACTCGATCGAAAATGGGCGGTCGCGACCTGCCTGATGGTGCTGCTCATCTGGGGCAATTCGATGGTTCCCGGCACGGGGTCCGGTTCATTGAGCCTGTCGATTATGGAGGCCGTTCGCGGCTTTCTGCACGGCATGGGGCTTCCGTATGAGTGGGTGACCAACTTCGTCGTTCGCAAGTGCGCGCATTTTACCGAGTACATGGTGCTCGGCATTCTGGCGACGCACGCTTTCGATATCGAGGGCCGTCGCACCTTTGACGTGCTGCTTCCCACGGCGGTGTTCCTGCTGCTGATCCCCTCGATTGACGAGACGATTCAGCTCTTTGTGCCCGGTCGCGCCGGTATGATCACCGACGTGATGATCGACTGCTGCGGAGCGATGACGGGCGTTGTGCTTCGATATCTTCTACAATCGCTCATATGTGCCAAAAAGGCCGCCTAGGACACATTGCTTGGTCCTAGGCGGCCTTTCTTTGTTTGGGGGCTTATGCGGGGCTTGGCGGCGTTATCCCATAGGATGGGATTGCTGTACGTTGCGGCGCCCCTTTGGCGCGCCTACTGCTGAAGCGCGGCGGAACCCAGGGCCAGGCAGCCCATGATGCCCTGCTTGCCCTCGAGGCTATTGTTGACAATGTAGGTGTCGATATCGTTGACCTCGGGCGTGACGATGTAGCCGTTGAGCATCTCGGCGCACTTTTTGCGAGCGAGCGGCACGATAGGGGTGTGATCGGCAACGCCACCGCCGATGATGATCTTCTGCGGGGCATAGCACAGTGTGTAGGTCATGAGCGCCTGCGCCAGATAGCCTGCGAGCAGGTCCATGGCCTCCGGGTCGTCGGCCATGTCTCCGGCGCTCTTGCCGTCCCAGCGCTTTTTAACGCCAGGACCGGCGATGAGGCCCTCGAGGCAGTTGTCGTGGAAGGGGCAGGCGCTATGCTCGCCAATGGTGTCGCGCGGGTCGCGCGTGACCAGGATGTGGCCGGCCTCGGGATGCATCATGCCATGCACGAGCTGACCGCCCGAGAGCACGCCAGCGCCCACACCGGTGCCGATGGTCAGGTACACCACGTCGGTGAGGCCCTGAGCGCAACCAAAGGTGACCTCGCCCAAGCAAGCGACGTTGACGTCGGTATCGTAGCCGCAGGGGACCTTGAGCTCGTTTTGGATGGTGCCCAGTAGGTCAAAGTAACGCCATGCGGTCTTGGGCGTCTCCAAGATCTTGCCGTACTGGGGCGAGGCAGGGTTGACCGCGGTGGGGCCAAAGGCGCCGATGCCCAAGGCGGCGATGCCCTTGTCTGCAAACCATGCGTTGACGGCCTCGACGGTCTCCTGCGGGGTCGTGGTCGCGATCTGCTCGCGCTCCAGGACCGTACCGTCCGCATAGCCCGTGGCGCAGACCATCTTGGTGCCGCCGGCCTCGAGTGCTCCGATAAGCTGCTGCTCTGCCATAGTATTCCTCTCTCTGGGACGAGTTGCTCCGTGACTAAAGTATAGAGCTCTAAACCATTTAAGAAAGCGCTCTAAAAAGAAGCCCTGCAACGCGGCG
>CABSNX010000147.1 GCA_902479205.1 uncultured Collinsella sp.
GGGGAGATATGGTCGCAGCCCAGCTCGCGCAGCGCGGACTCGATAACGGCGGGCAGCGGGGTCTTGCCCTTGTCGTCGATGGCGGCACCGCCGAGGGCGGCAATCTTGGCAACATCTGCGGGTGCGGCCTCGATATGCATGCAGCCGCTGATCAAGCGCGCGCGTACCTGTGCCAGATCAAGATCGTGCAGGTAATCCTCGCAGGCGCGAATCAGGGAGACCTTCTCGCGCGTAAGCTCCTCGCCCGTGGGGACGCGCGTGGCAAGACATGCTCCCGCCGGCAGGTTCCAAACGGGATAACCCCATGCGCGCAGCAGCTCGCGCTCTTCGTCCTTGGTAAAGCCGACCTCCATAAGGGGTGAGCGTACGCCGAGCTCTTCTGCCGCACGCATGCCGGGGCGGTAGTCACCGCGATCGCTTGCATTGCTGCCATCGATGACGGTGGGAAAGCCGAGCGACTTGGCGTGGTTGACGATGGCGGTAAAGCCGGCGTGCTTGCAGTGGTAGCAGCGATTAGCATCGTTGCAGGCTACTTGGGGGAGCTGCAGCTGATTCACCGAAAGATTGAGCACGGGGAGCTTAAAATGCGGCCCCTCATTGGCCTGTCCATCAACGGACTGCTCAAACGAAGTCTGTTCGGGCGTGCCGATGAGCGGCGTGGTGAGATGGACGAGGAGGGTATTGGTAGGCATGATGCGGGCGCAGACCGCGGCCAAAAAGCTGCTGTCGACACCACCGGAAAAGCCGATGGCGACGCGTCCGTATGCCAAAAGCAGCTGCTCGAGTGCTGCGAGTTTGTCCTGAAGCTCCTCTGCGGGTGCGGCGGTGTCTGAAAGCATGAAAGTTCCTTACAGTTATTAAAGCTCGGATGAAACTATAATCCCACCGAGCTGCTTGTCATAAGACTTCCAGCTATGTAACGAAAGTGCAATATGCTATATACGTTATATACAAGCTTGTAAAGTGCGGTAGAGTGGCAGTAATGCAATCCGGCGAGGGGGACCGATATGATCAAGGCTGTTATTTTTGATATGGACGGAACGCTGGTCGATACCGAGCGTTTGGGGATTAAGGCCTGGAAGGCAGGCGCCGCTGAGCTGGGGCTCGCGATTGATGATGCGCTGATCCATCAGTTTATCGGTCGCACGCTGCCCGATGTCATGAACATCCTCGATAAGCATTACGGCAGCCATGAAACCACCGAGGCGGTCTATGTCCGCCACAAGGAGATTCGTGACGAGATGGTCAAGACCGAGCTGGAGCTTAAGGCCGGCGCCGCCGAGTGCATAGACGAGCTGTTGGCTGCGGGCTATCACGTGGGTCTAGCGACGTCGTCGCGCCTCGTTACGGCCGAGCGCAACCTTAAGATGGTCGGTCTTTTTGACAAGTTTGAAACGGTAACGTGTGGCGAGGACGTCGTGCACGGCAAGCCCGACCCCGAGATGTATCTGCTCGCCTGCGAGCGCGCGGGCTTTGCTCCCGAGGAATGTGCCGTGGTCGAGGATTCGCGCAACGGTTGCGTCTCGGGCATTACGGCCGGTTGCCATGTCTTTGCCGTCCCCGATATCGTGCCGCTGCCGCAGGACGTGGTGGATGGCTGCGAGGCCGTGCTCGATACGTTGTTCGACCTGGCGGCGGCAGTCAAGGCCGTGCGCTAGACAGTTGCGGTGTTGAAACGAGCGATTGCTCACGTTTGCGCTCAAGCAAAAGGGGCCCGGCAATGGTCGGGCCCCTTTTGCTTGAGCGGCGACTTAGCATACTTGCGTGCGTGCTATAGATACGCGCCGAGGTTGATGGCCGTGGCGTCGGTCTGGGTGCTTGCCTGGGTGCTGGCGCGCTCCAGTAGGAACGGACGTACCAGTTCTTGGCGGTTGATATCCTCGGCGGCGGTGACTGCGGTGACGGTGCGCGCTGCAGAGCCGACGCGGATATGCTTGGTCTTTGCCGGGGTCTTGTTCTCGATTTGCTCCATGAGCAATTGAACGCCCTTGCGGCCAATCTCGTAGCCCGGGGGCGCTACCGTAGTGAGCGGGACCGATCCGCTCCAAGCGAGCGGGTTGCCATCGCAGCCTGCTACGCGTACCTGCCCGGGGACAGAGATGCCCTTGTCGACCAGCGCCGAGATAACGCCCGAGGCCAGCACGTCGGTCAGACCGACGACAAAATCGGGGCGTTCGTCGGCGGGGCGCGCGGCGATTTGGGCGCCGATGCCGTAGCCGTCGGCGGCGGTATTCCATTCGCCGGCGTCGATGACTTCGATCTTGATATCGGGGTGTAGGGCGAGTGCCTTATGAATGCCAAGGACGCGCAGGGTGAGTTGCATAAATGCTGCTCTACCCACAACGGTGATATGGCGTGCACCGCGGGCGATGGCAAGTTCGGCAATGATGCGACCCTGGGCCTCGTTGTCGGCCGCTACGTAGTAGCCGGGCTCGGAGCAATGGATGTCCAGATGGACGATCGGCACGGGCATCTTGGCCATGGCGGGGTGCCAGTCGGGGGATGCCATGGGCTGAACCATGACGCCGGACATCTGGGTGCCCATAAAGTAGCGCAGGTAATGGTCCTCGAGAATATCGTCGTTATCGGCGTTGGCGATGAGCAGGTCGTAGCCGTGCTTGCGGGCCTCGTTATGGGCGCCGCTGGCGATTTGGAGCGAAAAGCCGTGATCGAGACGGGGGAGCACCAGGCCAAAGGACTTGGTGGCGCCGCCCGCGAGCTGACGAGCGCTTTGGTTGGGCAGGTAGCCAAGGCGATTGATGGTCTCGTTGATGAGCTTGAGGGTCTCGGGGCGCAGCTTTTCGGGGTGGTTGAGCGCGTTGGAAACCGTGCCCAGCGAAACCCCGGCCTCGCGCGCGACGTCGCTGATTTTTACCTTTGCCATAGCGGCCCCTTTGATGCGTTTCAAGTACAAGCCAGATTGTAGCATCCCAAACCTTCCAAAAAGGAACAGGTTTATTTTGGCAGGTTTTATCTGGGGAAACGCCGTTGCCAGCGCGACCACCACGAAGGGGACAGGCACCTTTGCGGTGGTTTGGACCGGCTGGGCATGTGTGCATCGGGTGGTATCTAAGTTGAGATACCACTTCTGGTATATCAGCTTGCGCTTGCGTGAGTACAATACTCGAACGTTATACGTCTCAGCGCCCCCTGTGCGTGGACGTCTTGCAGTCACGCGAACGAAGGGATTTATCCTATGTGCGGAATTGTCGGCTACACCGGCTCTGATATTGCAAAGAACATCCTGATCACGGGCCTCAAGCGCATGGAGTATCGCGGCTATGACTCCTCGGGCGTCGCGCTCGAGGTGGGCGAGGGCGCCGCGGCGCACCTCGACGTCATCCGCCGCGTGGGCAAGGTCGCGGGCCTGGAGAGCGAGCTTTCCAACATCGACAGCGACGCTACCTGCGGTATCGGCCACACCCGTTGGGCCACCCACGGCAAGCCTTCGGTCGTTAACGCTCACCCCCACACCAGCTGCGACGGTCGTATCGCCATCGTCCACAACGGCATCATCGAGAACTTCGCCGAGCTGCGCGAAGAGCTGGAGGGTCGCGGCCACCACTTTAAGAGCGAGACCGATACCGAGGTCTTCGCGCATCTGATCGAAGAGGCTTATGCCGAGACGCACGACCTGATGGCCTCCGTGCGCGAGGCTTGCGCCCACGTGGTCGGTGCCTATGGTCTGGCCGCCGTGTGCGCTGACGAGCCCGGCGTGATCGCCGTGGCCCGCAAGGATTCCCCGATCGTGGTCGGCGCGGGCGAGACCGGCGCCTATGTCGCCTCCGATGTCATCGCGCTCATCGACGCCACCCGCGATGTCGTGGTGCTCGAGGACGGTCAGTTTGCCAAGCTCACGCCCGCAGGCGTCGAGTACACCGACGAGGCCGGCAACGTTATCGAGCCCAAGGTCACCCACATCGACTGGGACCTGGACATGGCAGAAAAGGGCGGTTATCCCGACTTTATGCTCAAGGAAATCCACGAGCAGCCGCGCGTCGTGCGCGACACGCTGGTTGGTCGTATGACGCCGGCCGGCGAGCTCGACATCGACGAGCTGGGCCTTTCGCTCGAGGAACTCAACGACATCGACCGCGTCTACGTGATCGCTTGCGGCACCAGCTATCACGCTGGCCTCATTGCCAAGAATCTCATTGAGGGCTGGGCTCGCATCCCCACCGAGGTGGAGGCGGCCAGCGAGTTCCGCTATCGCAACCCCATCATCACGCCGACGACGCTCGTCGTGGCCGTGTCCCAGTCGGGCGAGACGGCCGACACTCTCGCCGCCATCCGCGACGCGCGCATCAAGGGCGCCAAGGTCTTCGGCATCACCAACGTGGTGGGCAGCCCCGTGGCGCGTGAGAGCGACGGCGTCATCTACACCAAGGCCAACAAGGAGATCGCGGTCGCCTCGACCAAGAGCTTCATCGGCCAGGTTGTGAGCCTGACGCTGCTGGCCCTGCTGCTGGCGCAGGTCAAGTACCGCCTGACCACCAAACAGGCACGCATGCTGTTCCGCGAGCTTTCCGATACTGCCGAGCAGATCCAGTGGATTTTGGACACGCAGACCGATGCCGTGCATGAGGCTGCCCTGCTGTGCAAGGATGCGCAGTCGGCGCTGTTCGTGGGCCGCGGCATGGGTGCCGCTATTTCCTACGAGGGTGCGCTCAAGCTCAAGGAGGTCAGCTACCTGCACGCCGAGGCCTACGCCGCCGGCGAGATGAAGCACGGCCCCATTGCCCTGATCGACCCGGGCTTCCCTGTCATCGCTGTGGCCACCAAGAGTGCCACCTACGACAAGACCGTGTCGAACCTTATGGAGTGCAAGGCGCGCGGCGCCAAGGTCATCGTCGTTGCCACCGAGGGCGACGAGGAGATCAACAAGATCGCCGACTGCATTATCCGCGTGCCGGCAGTCCGCGACGTGTTCAGCCCCATTACGGCGAGCGTCCCGTTGCAGTTGCTCGCTCGCGAGGTCGCCATCCTGCGCGGCTGCGACGTCGACCAGCCCCGTAACCTGGCCAAGAGCGTCACGGTAGAGTAGTTGGTCCCGACGTTCTAG
>CABSNX010000148.1 GCA_902479205.1 uncultured Collinsella sp.
GTCGGCAGCGTCAGATGTGTATAAGAGACAGAAATGGTCCTGGGCGTATACCTTGGTGCAATAGGGCTCTTTGTCGCCCGCATTGCCCGTAGTCTCAAAGCCTCGCGCGTCTTGGACGAGGCACATCGACTGCCCGGAATGCGCCTTGATTTTGTCGTCCCATTGGGTGAGATCGAGGCCCCACGTGTGGCTGCTTACGCTGTTGCCGGCGAGTACAAATCGACGCAGCAGGACGATCTTTCCGCGCACCTCGTTCAGTGTGGGGATTCGGCTCGACGTGTAGAACAGATCGGGATTATCGTGCATAACCTTGGCGAAAGCCGTCGTAACGCTTTCGTCGGTAGCCTCGTCGTTGCCTCGTGACGCAAGCATGATGAGCGCTTCTGACGGGTTTTCGTTCAAAAATGTTTTGAAGTAACCGATGACATCGGAGAGATGCATAAAGCCCCCGTCTTTTTTGAGCAGGTAGCATCTTCCATGGTCGATACCGGGGTCGCCGTTCTCGTCGTTCCTTCCGAGTCGGATATCAAAATAGCGAATGCCTTCGAGCAACTGCGTCGGGATGTAATCCTGCTGGCACTTTGCTTGTGAGGATTGGGGCTCGGTGTCGTTGTCCACGCTGCAGGTGCCCGAATCATGCGTGCCCGGGATACTCAGCTCGTCGAGGTACTTGTTGTCGTCGACGTATTTCATCCAGCATGGTCCGTCGACGTAGCTGCTATACGTGGTCCAGTCGATACTTCTAACTGTGGTATTGATCTTGCCCATGTCGTAACCGACAAGTTCTAGCTCCCACGGAATGCTCTTACTCTTATGGCAGATCTTATTGTTGTCCTGGTCTTTGCCGTCCGATTCTATTGCCAGGTACTTAATGTCTTTTTTCTCGGTTTCTTTCTCGACCGTGCGGTCTCGAATGATATAGGTTCCGTTTGATTGACGTTCGAACGCAAAAGCGCGGCTGGGCTTGTTGTCATACTCGCCGCCCCATACGTGGATGACCTTTCCATCTTTGTCCGAGTCGTCGTCGACCGACCAAATGCTGTAACCCGTCTTTTTATGCTCTTCGAAATTGAGCAAGGTGCGGATAGCATACCAGTTTGTATCGTCATTCTTGGTCGTTACGTTCTCAAGGATGAGCTTGCTGGACGTGCCGTCGTTAAACAGGTGGCAGACGTTGCCGCGAACGTTGCCGTCTTGGTTGACGCTCGCGGTGCGAAAATAGCCCGCGGGGCGAAGGCGAATGACGAAATTGTCGAGGCTGTCCGACGGTGCGGGTGTGTTGTCTGCAAATGCCGTTCGCAGGGGAATGCCCGGCGCTGCGGTTTCAGGCAGGCTTGCAAGTGGTGACAACGCCGCAAGCCCTAGGCCCAGCGTAAACGCTCGGCGGCTGATGGCATGGTGTTCGGTCATATCTCCTCCGTTCGCAGGGTGCGGTTATGCACTTGTTTTGGTCACTATACTGCCCAGATGTTTAAAGACGCCGGTTTAAATTGCCTGCGCGGCGCTATAAATCGGCGGGCGGACGTGTTGGGGCACTTGTCTATTTGCGCTGTTATCACGTCTGGGATGGTTTTGGAGCCCGGCATCCTGCGTTCGTCGGCTACCGGCATAAGAATGGGGAGGGTCGGCTTACCGGCCCTCCCTGGGTACGAAGCGCTGGGATACCGTCGCTTGTTTGCACTGCGTCCGTGTTTCCCGTTGTGCTCGCCAGTCGCTTAGCGCTTGATCTCGATATCGTCGAGCTTAACGTCCATGGCCTCGGTCTTTGCCTCGGCGATGTCATCGGCAAATTCCAGAGACTTCATCATGGTTTCGACGGCATCCTTGTGCTCCTCGACATTGTCGATGCGCACGTAGACGCTGCCGCCGCCTGCTTCGGTGAAGTACTCGGTCGTTACGCCGCCAGTGTGCGTGAAGTAGGCACTGCGCCAGGTCTTGCCGTTGTACTTAACGGGATCGCTCTCGGTCCATCCAGAGTTGGCCTTCCACTTTGCCTCGTAGTCGAACAACTCATCGGCGTTCTTGTCAGGATCGAAGACGGGGATGAAGCGATCGCTGGCGTGTTCGCTCTCGGTGAACTTAAACTGGGCCCTGTCGGCGGTATCTCCCGCAACGTCGGTGATCTCGACGCCCTCGGGAACCTCGACCTTAAACCAAATGAAGTCGGTCCTCATATCCACGGCTGGCTTTTCAGCGCCACCGCCACTGCCGGTAGTGCCACCGCTTCCGCCGCAACCCACCAGGGCAACCGCGGCAAAGAGACTGATGCAGAGGGTGAGAATCGCAAAGGCCTTCTTTTTCATGGTCGTGTCCTCCTCGATCTGTAACCGCCCATGGATTACCTGTCTTTACTGTACGCGTGGACGGTTCGCTAGGGTGGGCCATGTGTCCCATTCTGAGGGCCGGATTTGCGCCGTTAAGTGGCAATATGCCCGGGCGCAAAAGAGGGGAGAGCCGGCCGATCCGATCCTCCCCTGGCTGGGCGTCCGATCATTTAATGACTGCGCATGCGATGCTGCGTGCGATCCCCTAATGCTTGATCTCGATGCTCGAAATCTCAACTTCGCGTGCCTCGGCAACTGCCTTCGCCATGTCATCGGGAAACTCGATGGAGTTGAGGAGCGCCTCGGCTTCTTTCTTATGCAGATCGAAGTTTGAGATGAGGACGTAGACACTTCCCGGCTCAACGTCGGTAAAGAGGAGGGTTGAGACGCCGCTGTTGTCCTCGTACGTTCCGACGAGCCACGTCCTGCCGTTATACTCGACGGACCCGCCATCCTTCCACTGGAACGTATCACCTTTCTTTTCTGCCTGGTCGGCGTGGGATTCCTCTGCCGTCAGCGCTTTTTTCCAAACGGGGATAAAGCGATCGGCCGACCCGTTCTCGTCTTCGGGGAAGGTGAGCTGGACCCTGTCGGCATTCTTGCCAGCGGAGTCGCTTACGCCAACGCCCTCGGGCATCTCGACCATAAACCAAATGAAGTCAGTCTTTTTGGCAACGGGGGCCTTTTCTTTGCTCTCGCTTTTAGCGGCGCTGCCGCCCCCGCCCGATGCGCTCCCGCCGCAGCCGACAAGGGCAAATGCGGCAAAGAGGGCGATGCAAAGGGAAAGGATCGATAGGGTCTTTTTCTTCATGGTGGCGTCCTCCTTGTCTGCCGATGACATCACGGCGCCGCATGCTGTTGGGGTACTGATTGCGCTGGCGGCGGATGTCTCTGTGTACTGTGCGGCTTATGCCTCCGTTCATCGCTTGTGGCCGTTGCGCGGCCGTGCCCCAACGGGTTCCTTACTTATAGATATGCCCCAGTTTGTGCCGTTCGGGAGTCTCGAAAGGTGGGCCATGTGTCCCATGTTTGCGGCGCCGACGCCTATCGTTCGTCATAGAAATCCGTGATGGCCAGGTGTGCTGACGCTCATGTGCTTATGGGCTAGACTTAGCATCATTACGTGTTTGATGCGGTTGGTCGGCGGTTGCCGCCCGACCGATCTATATGACTTGAAGGTGCATACGTATGAGCCAAGAGATGATGGACAAGACCTGCCGTGGGTTTGCCGAGGCGCTGGCCGCGCGCGAGCCGGTTCCCGGCGGCGGTAGCGCGAGCGCCTTTGTGGGCGCGCTGGGCGCCTCGCTTTGCGGGATGGTCGCTCGCTACGGGGCGACCAATCCCGCGCTTAGCGATCGGGCGGACGATCTTACGCGTGCATTTGTCCAGGCAGACGAGTTGGCGCAGGAACTAGTGGGTCTGGTTGCCGAGGATGTTCGTGCATACGGCCAGGTGTCCGCGTCGTATGGTATTCCGCGCGAGGACCCGGCTCGACCCGCGGCGATTCAGGACGCGTTGCGCGTGGCGGCCATGCCGCCGTATCGGATCATGGATGCCTGCGGGCGCGCGCTGGCGCTGCTCGAGGACATGGCCGACAAGGGCTCCCGACAGCTGCTCTCCGACGTGGCGTGCGGTGCCGTGTTCTGCCGCGCTGCCATGCAGGGCGCGAGCCTGACGCTCTTTGCGAACACCACGTCTATGAAGGATCGTGCCCGCGCCGAGGAGCTCGAGGCTGCATGTGACGAGCTGCTTGATACGTGGCTGCCGCGCGCCGATGCTCTGGCGCGCCGCGCCGCTGACGCCGCAAGGAAGAGGGGATAGCCATGGCAGAGCTGTTGAAGGGCGCTCCCGTCGCCCGCGCGTTGACTGAGGAGCTTGCCGCTCGCTGCGTGGCTTTGCGCGAGCACGGCGTTGTTCCGACGCTTGCTATCGTGCGCGTGGGCGAGCGCGAGGACGACCTGTCCTACGAGCGCGGTGCCCTCAAGCGCTGCGAGAAGGTTGGCATCGAGGTTCGCCGCGTATTGCTTCCCTCCGATGTTTCGCAGGACGAGCTGTTGGCGGCCATCGAGGACATCAATGCCGACCCCGCTGTTCATGGCTGCCTGATGTTTCGTCCGTTGCCCGCTGGGCTTGACGAGGATGCAGTTGCCGCGGCACTCGATCCTGCCAAGGACGTTGACTCCATGACGCCGGCCTCGCTGCTTACCACGCTTTCGGGGCGAGGCGAGGGCTTTGCTCCATGCACGGCCGAGGCCGTGCTGTCGTTGCTGGACCATTACGGCCTTGAGCTGGACGGTGCCAAAGTCGCGGTCGTCGGTCGATCGCTGGTGATTGGCCGTCCCGTTGCCGCCATGCTTACGGCTCGCAATGCCACAGTGACGACGTGCCATACGCATACGCGCGACTTGGCTGCCGAGTGTCGTTCTGCCGACATTGTTGTTGCCGCGGTTGGACGTGCGCGCACGATTGGCGCGGATGCGGTCCGCGAGGGCCAGACGATCGTCGATGTGGGCATCAACTGGGACGAGGCCGCCGGCAAGCTGGTCGGCGACGTCGATTTTGATGCTGCGGAGCCGGTTGTTGGCGCAATTACTCCGGTGCCGGGCGGCGTGGGGGCTGTGACCACTGCGATTCTCGCCAAGCACGTGATCGAGGCGGCGGAGCGTGCATCGAAATAGGCGTTTTGGGCTGTTTGAGGGCCCGGTCATATACCTGTCTCTTATACA
>CABSNX010000149.1 GCA_902479205.1 uncultured Collinsella sp.
TCAACGAGCAGGTCGTAGGCACCGGCGGCACCGGTCACGGTGCATTGGCAGGTCTGCTTGCCAACGGTGGCGTCGACACGCTCATCTGCGGCGGTATCGGCGGCGGGGCCATCAACGCGCTCACCCAGGCCGGCATCACGGTCTATGCGGGCGCCCAGGGCAGCTGCGACGCCTGCGTCGAGGCCCTCATTGCAGGCACGCTCGCTCAGACCGGCGAGGCCACCTGCGACTGCCATGGTCATGACCACGAGCACACTTATGAGCATGGCGAGTCCTGCGGCTGCCACGGCCATCACGACCACGACGGACATGAGGGCTGCAGCTGCCACTAGTGGCAAGCACCGCGGCGTCAACACGCTTCCGCGCGTGCGACAACCTGCGAACGAACGGCGAAGGCCGCCTGGAATACCATCCAGGCGGCCTTCGCCGTTGTCGACTCAATCAAGCCGTTACTTCTTATTGCGCATCTGCGCTTCCATCTGACGCAGCAAATCCATATCGGACTTAGGACCGCCCGTCCCAAGGCCGCCCATGCCGCCCAGACCCATGGCATCCAGACCGGGAATATTGGGCATGCGCATCTTTTTGCCCTTCTTACCCTTTTTGCCCTTCTTGCCGCCGGCCTGCGCCTGATTGGCCATCGTGCGCATGCGGCCCATCATCTTGTTCATCTCGCCCCACTGCTTCATAAGGCTATTGACCTCGGTGGGGGTCACGCCGGCGCCCTTGGCGATGCGGGCGCGACGCTGGCCGTTGATAATAGAGGGACGCAGGCGCTCCTCCTTGGTCATCGACATGATGATGGCCTCGTTCTTGTCGAAGATGCCCTCGTCCAGGTTGCCGCCCATCTGGTTGAGCGCACGCTGACCACCGGGGAGCATGCCCAGGATGCCCTTCATGCCGCCCATCTTCTTGACAGCCTTCATCTGGTCGAGCATGTCGTTCATGGTAAAGCCCTCGCGCAGCATACGCTCGGCAGCCTCGAGCTGCTCGGCATCGGCTGCCTCCTGAGCCTTCTCGATGATGCCGACGACGTCGCCCATGCCTAAGATGCGCTTGGCCATACGGTCGGGGTAGAACGGCTCCAGCGAATCGGGCTTCTCGCCCATGCTCACGAACTTGATGGGCTTGCCGGTCACCTGGCGCACGGAAAGCGCGCCGCCGCCACGGGCGTCGCCGTCGAGCTTGGAGATGATCACGCCGTCAAAGTCGGTGCGCTCGGCGAAGGTCGAGACGACGTTGACGATATCCTGGCCGGTCATGGCATCGACGACCATCAGCACCTGATCGGGCTTGACGGCCTTCTTGATATCCACGGCCTCCTGCATCATCTGCTCGTCGATCTGCAGACGGCCAGCGGTATCGACGATGACCACGTCGCGCAGGTGGTCGACGGCCTCCTGGATGGCGCCCTTGGCGATATCGACCGGGTGTTCGCCGTCACCGCGGAAGACCGGCACGCCGATCTCGCCACCGAGCGTGGCCAGCTGGTCGGCAGCGGCGGGACGGTAGACGTCGCACGCGGCGAGCAGCGGCGAGCGGCCCTGCTTCTTGAGCAGGTAGGCCAGCTTTACGGCCGCCGTGGTCTTACCGGAGCCCTGAAGGCCCACGAGCATGATGACATTGGGAATGCGGTTGCTAAAGACAAGCTTGCTCTCGGTGGAGCCGAGCATCTCGGTGAGCTCGTCGAGCACGATCTTGACGACGTTTTGCGCCGGCGACAGCGACTCCATGACCTCGGCGGTCATGCAGCGCTCCTTGGTCTTGGCGACGAACTCCTTGACAACCTTGAAGTTGACGTCGGCTTCGAGCAGCGCCATGCGAATGTCGCGCATGGCCGAGGTGATATCGGCCTCGGTCAGCTTACCCTTGCCGCGCAGGCGGTCAAATGTGTCGTTGAGGCGATCGCTCAGAGAATCAAACACTAGTCACTCCTTAATTGGACTCGCCCACCAGGGCGCGGCAGAAATCTTTGGCATTGAACTCTTGCAGGTCATCGACCTGCTCGCCCACGCCGATGCGCAGGATTGGGAGCTTGAGCTTCTCGGCCACGGCCATGGCGATGCCACCCTTAGCCGTGCCGTCCAGCTTTGTCATAATAATACCGTCCAGGCCAAGCGCCTCGTTAAACTCGAGCGCCTGGTTCAGACCGTTTTGGCCCGTCGCGGCATCGATTACCAGGACGACCGAGACGGGCATGGATCCGGCGGCCATATTGGCGGCGCGCTTGCGCGTCACGTTGACCACCTTGGCAAGCTCGCGCATGAGCTCGGGGCTCGTGTGCAGGCGACCGGCGGTGTCGATAAGCACCAGGTCGCTGCCGCGCTTATCGGCCTCGTCGAGCACGTCGTAGCAAACGCTCGCCGGATCGGAGCCGCGGTCACGCTTGATGACGGGAACACCGGCGCGCTGGCCCCACACATCGAGCTGCTCGATGGCGGCGGCGCGGAAGGTATCGGCCGAACCGATCACGACGTTCTTGCCGCGGGCAGCCATAGCGCTCGCGATCTTGCCGACCGTCGTGGTCTTGCCGGCACCGTTAATGCCCACAAACAGCACGCAACTCGGCGTGTCGGAGAACGGATCGCGCTCGACGGGCACAAAATGCTGCTCGAGTTGCTCGGCCAGGGCGCGACGGAGCTGCGGGGCGGTCTTAAGGTTCTTCTTGGCCGCGGCATCGCGCAGGTCATCGGACACCTGGATCGCGACCTCGGCACCCATGTCACCCATGACGAGGGTGTCCTCTAGGTCCTCCCAAAAATCCTCATCGACCTCGCCGCCAAAATAAAAGACCTCGTTGAGGGCCTCGCGGCTGCGCTCAAGTCCGCGCGAGAGAGCATCGAAGAATCCCATTATGCATTCACGACCTTTCCGGTTTCGCGATCGAGTTTTTGCGAGACGACGCGACTGACGCCGTCGGCTTGCATCGAGACGCCGTAGAGGACGTCAGCGTCCTCCATAGTACGGCGCTGGTGCGAGATAACCAAGAGCTGCGTATCGGAACGCAACACATCGAGTGCGCCAATGAGCTTGGACAGGTTGGCGTCATCGAGCGCCGCCTCGACCTCGTCCAGCACGTAGAACGGCACCGTGCGCGTGCGATAGACAGCAAAGAGCAGGGCGAGCGCCGTCAGGCTCTTCTCGCCGCCCGACATGAGCATCATCTTGGTAATGCGCTTGCCGCGCGGCTGCGCCACGACCTCAATGCCCGTCTCGGCCGGATGCTCGGGGTCGGTCATCTCCAGATGCGCCTGACCACCCGGGAACAGCATGGCGAAGATCTCGCGGAAGTTCGCATCGACCTTCTCAAAGGTCACCAGGAAGGCTTTGCGCATCTTACGGTCGATGGCAACGGTAATCTTGGTGAGCGCCTTGCGCGCGCTCTCCAGATCGGCCAGCTGCTCCTCGATGTAATCGGCGCGGCGCTTGAGCTGCTCGTACTCCTCCATGGCAACCTGGTTCACAGGGCCCAGGTTGTTGATCTGGCGCACGAGCTGGTTGAGCTCGCGCTCGGCGGCATCGCGGTCGGTGGGCGCGGGAAGCATGAGCGCTTCCTCGAGCACCGTGGTGCCATCGGCGGTAATGGCCTTGATGGCCGCCTCTACCTGCACCTCGAGCTTGCCGCGGGAGACCTTGAACTCGTTTTGCGCCGCGGTGGCGGCATCGACCCGCTCCTTGGCGCGGGAGACCTCGGCCTTGGCGTCCTCGATGGTCTTCTTGAGCGAGGCCGAGTCCGCCTCCTCGAGCGAAGCCTGGTCACGCAGGCGCGCGGCCCAATCCGACGCGCGCTCCAGCAGGGCCGAATAGCGCTCGTGCATGGGGTCGACGCGCAGACGCAGCAACTCGAGCGAGCGCGAAGCCTGGCGTGTTCCGCGGATACGGCGGTCGATGCCCTCCAGGCGATGCTCCAGGTCGGGCACGCGGCCCTTCAGCGAACGCAGGCGCTCGCTCGTCTGGGCCAGGCGCACCTTGGCATCGGCGAGCTTGCCGGCAGCCTCGGAATCGTCACGGCGCACGCGATCGAGTTCGTCGTTGGCTTCGGCAATCTGGAGACCCAGGTCGCTTGCCTGCGCACGGGCCTCGTCGCGCGAACGGGTGAGCTCGTCAACGCGTGGACGCGCAGCGCGAACGGCCTCGGCGGCCTGCTCGCGGCGCTTGGAGATGCGCACGCGCTCGACCTCGGCATTGTTGGCACTCTGCTCCAAGCGGCCGATCTCGGAAAGCAGCGAGCGGCGCTCGCCCTCAAGACGGGCGATCTCGCCGGCGGCATCGCCCTCGGCGGCACGCGCCTCCTCGACGGCCGCATTGGCCTCGACGACCTGATCCGACACATGCTCAAACACGGCAGCCAGATCGGGCTCCAGGCCCTCCAGCTCACGGATACGACGCTTGCGCTCCAAGGCACCCGAAGCCTCCCCGGCATCGAGCCCCACGCGCACCAGGCCGCCACAGCTCACCCGAGCGCCATCGGGCGTCACGTAGGTCACACCGCCAACGACGGGCGCGGCCAGGGCGGCAGCCAAATCGTCGACCACGTAATAGCCGCCGAGCAGGGCCTCGACAATCGGGCCATAACCGGCACGAACGGACAGACGATCGACCAGACGCGAACCGGCAGCGCCCTTAGCAGCAGCACCGCCGCTCACGTCGCGCGCCATCAGCAGTGCCTCGCCCGAGGCCTTCTTTTGGTCCAGAGCCGCACGACCGGCACGCTCAAGCGTGGCTGCGTCATCAAACAGTAGGGCATCGATGTCGCCGGCAAGCAGCTGTTCGACCAGGCCCTCGAGCTCACGAGGAGCCTCGAGCACGTCGCCCAGGCGACCCGAGACATCATCGCCCAGCGCGCCCATCAAACGGCTCACCAGCGGCGAGCTGTCGGCCATGCGGGCGTCGAGCTTCTTTTGGCTCGCGAGCTCAGAGCGAACCTCGGACAGTTTATTGCGCGCCTCGCTCTCGCGATTACGCAGGTCCTTCAACGCTGCACGGGCGACCTCGGTGGCCTCACGCGCATCGATCTGGGCCTGGCGGGCCTGATCAAGCGCTGTCTC
>CABSNX010000150.1 GCA_902479205.1 uncultured Collinsella sp.
TACACAAGGCTATTCGTCGGCAGCGTCAGATGTGTATAAGAGACAGTCCTTGAACTTCTTCTTGAGCGACTTGGTCGTAAAGTCCATGACGCTCTTGCTCGGGCGCATGATGACGGCGGCGCCGATCAGGCCGGTGAGCTCATCGCAGGCAAACAGGATCTTTTCCATCTGCAGCTCGGGCTTGGGCAGCGAAGAGTTGAAATCGGACGTGTGTGTCTGGATGGCACGGATAAGCTCGGGAGTCGCACCCTCACCCTCGAGAATCTCGGCGGCATAGATGGTGTGGTTCATGGGGTCGTCCTCATGCTCCTCCCAATCCAAGTCGTGCAGCAGGCCGACGATGCCCCAAAACTCCTCGTTCTCGGGGTCGAACTCGCGCGCAAAGTAGCGCATAGTGCCCTCGACCGTCTCGCCATGGGTGATGTGGAACGGGTCCTTGTTGTGCTCGTTGAGCAGTTCGAACGCGCGGTCGCGGGTGATTCCGGCGGTAAGCGGCTCTGCCATAAGGGACTCCTTGTGCTCGTGGGTATGGCTAAGAATGAATACTACTAGAACAAGAAAACCACCACAAAGGTGCTTGTCCCCTTTGTGGTGGTTTTTGGTGCGGATGGGTTAGTTGAGGGCGGCTTGGGCTAGGCGGGCTTCGGCGGCCTCTTCGGTGACGCCCAGGGCCACGGCGAACTCCTCGATGGAGCGGCGCTTGGCTTCCTTGAGTACGCGCATGTAGTAGGAGCTGGGCTTTTTATCTGCTTCCTCGGCCTGGCGAATACGGTGCATCATGGTTTTTGCCACGCGAACCGTCTCGGGCGCGCCCAGCTTGAGCTGCTGCTTAAAGTGCGTCTCCTCGAGCGAGCTATTGCGCTCGGTAAAGGTGTCGCACTCCAGCTCATCGTAGTGGCTCAGCAGGTGCTCGGCATCTTGCTGGGAGATGGCGGCATGCAGACGGTCGGCCTGCGCCACGGGGTACATGAGAATCGTCTGCGCATGTCCTTGCTTGGTCTCGAGCAGCAACATGGGCTGCGGCGTGTCGTCCCTAAAGCCGACGACGGTGCAGACTCCCTGACCCGGATGAATGACGTGTTGACCGATTGAGAACATGCTACCTCCAACTTATACGAATTTGTGTATGTTAAGAATACCACGCTGACGTGCACAAACCATTACTTTATGCAGGAAAAGCACACAACTCCGATAGGTTAGAGTATTCGATATATAGAACGGCTTATCCATACGTTTATGCATTTCTAGAACGTGTATAAACAGCAGGCAAACCGCCAACTTTGTACAGCCGCGCAAGAGTGGTAGTCATTTTTGTGCATATGCAATATCTATTAGCTTTACCCTGCGACAGTAGTTACCGCTTGTGATAGAGTGCTACAAACTCTGGCTTTTGCCCTACGAGTGACCAAGAGCTCGGGGGCTTTAACACAAGGAGGATCTATGCCCGAGAAGATTGAAGAGCTGGTACGCGCTGCGCTTGCCGCGGCCCAGGAGGCCGGCGACCTTTCCGCATTTGAACTTGACGATTGCGCTATCGAGCGACCGGCTGATACTTCTCATGGCGAGTGGACCTCCACCATGGCCCTGAAGTCCGCCAAGTTGGCTCATTGCGCCCCGCGCAAGATCGCCGAGGCCGTCGTTGCCCATATGCCCGAGGACCCCGCGATCGAGAAGGTCGAGATCGCCGGTCCTGGCTTCATCAACTTCTACCTCTCCGTTGCCGTCAAGAACGCCATTTTTGCCGAGGCCCGCGAGAAGGGTATGGACTTCGCTAAGTCCAACGTCGGTGGCGGCCTGAAGACCCAGGTCGAGTTCGTCTCCGCCAACCCCGTCGGCCCCATGCACATCGGTCATGGTCGCTGGGCCGCTCTGGGCGACTCCCTTTGTCGTGTGATGGACCACGCCGGTTACGACATCCAGCGTGAGTTCTACATCAACGACCACGGCTCTCAGATGAACACCTTCGGTAACTCCATCAGCACGCGCTATATGCAGCTTGCCGACATCATCGCCAAGCGGGGCGTGGATATCGACGAGGCTCACAAGCTTCTGATCGCCGACCGCGACGCCTTTGTTGCCGACGAGAGCGACGAGCATCCCGAGACCCATCCGTATCAGGACAACTTTGCCGAGACTCTGGGCAAGGACTCCTACGGCGGTGACTACATCATCGACGAGGCTGCCGAGTTCTGGCGCACCGACGGCGATAAGTGGGTCAACGCCGATCCGCAGGAGCGCATGGAGAGCTTCCGTGAGCGCGGCTACGTAAAGATGGTCGACAACATGCGCGACCTTTGCCACGCCGTTAACTGCGACTTTGATCGTTGGTTCTCCGAGCGCTCTCTGTACGTGAAGGACACCGAGGGCGAGACCGCCGGCACCTCCGCCGTCGACCGCGCTTTTGAGAAGCTCGACAAGATGGGCTACCTCTACACCAAGGACGGTGCCCTGTGGTTCCGCTCCACCGACCTGGGCGACGACAAGGACCGCGTCCTGATCAAGTCCGATGGCGAGTACACCTACTTCGCCTCCGACGTTGCCTATCACTGGGATAAGTTCCAGCGCGTCGACCACGTCATCGATATCTGGGGCGCCGACCACCACGGCTACATCGAGCGCGTCCGCTGCGTCTGTGACGCTCTTGGTTATCCCGGCAAGTTTGAGGTTCTGCTGGGCCAGCTCGTCAACCTGCTGCGCAACGGCAAGCCCGTCCGTATGTCCAAGCGCAAGGGCACCATGGTGACCCTGCAGGAACTCGTCGACGAGGTCGGCTCTGACGCCGCCCGCTACACGCTCATCTCCAAGAGCTCCAACCAGATGGTCGACTTCGACATCGAGGCCGTTAAGAAGCGCGACAACTCCAACCCGGTGTACTACGTGCAGTACGCTCACGCCCGCGTGTGCTCCATCCTGCGTCGCGCCGCTGACGTTACGCCCGAGCAGGCTGACGAGATGGGCATGAAGGCCGTCGCCGCCAAGGCCATCGGTGAGAACGTCGATTACTCGCTGCTGACCGACCCGACCGAGCTCGCCCTGTCGCGCAAGCTCAACGAGCTCACCGACCTCATCGCCAGCTGCGCTCGCGACCGCGCTCCGTTCCGTCTGACGCACTTTGCCGAGGAGCTCGCCGGCGACTTCCACAGCTTCTATGCTGCCTGCCAGGTGCTGCCGAGCGAGGGCCGTCCCGTCGACCCCGAGCTCTCGCGCGCCCGTCTGGCCGCTTGCGACGCCGTCCGCGTGACGCTCGCCCTGGTGCTTACCCTCGTTGGCGTTTCCGCACCCGAGCAGATGTAATCTACGGGTCGTTTGACCGTGTAGGTTCGGCTTTGCTGAGCCCTATAAGCCCGATCTCCATGCGGAGGTCGGGCTTTTTGCGTTTGGCGGGGCTTTTTGGCGTGTTGGAAAATGCTACAAAAACGCAACTATACCGGTTTACGGGGCTGAATCGCCAACTGGCGACCATGGCGCCAATAGCGAAATTAAAACTGCAGGTAGACGGCTTATTGTTTCTTGAAAATGCAGGGTATGGTTGGCTTGCGCCGTTCTTGCACCGTAATCCGCCATAGTTTTGAAAGCGACCCCTTGGGCACCCCTTGGGGACGGGGGAAACGGATCATTTTTGTCCCGGGGGAGAGCGGTGCGAAACCGTCCGCCACGAATCGGGCTTATCTACTACGTTTAGTCGCATACCCCGAACCATGCCGAAAAGTACGATATTAAAACCGCAGGTAGCGGGCTTGCGATTTTAGGAAGATCGAGGGGATGGTCTGGGGTCGCGGGTCAAACGTAGTAGATAGGTGCGTTTCGCGGCGCGGCTATTCCGGATGCCACGGCTTCACTCCTCTGGCGCGACATTTCAAGGCGCTTTTGAGGGAGAGTGTCTCTGATGACTGGGCGTTTAAGAACGTCCCCGATGACTAAGTTGCAGGTGGTTGCGGTTGTGCTACACTAACCCTGCGTAGTTGACGCAATCATTTCGATACAGATCAATGATGTCCGTCGTTTTTGTACGGAGCTAGACTGTTTAGCCGCCCTGAAGGTATATGCAGGGAGCATGTGATCACAGGGCTTGAAAAGAAAGTTGAGCAAACACTGTGTCTGATCAACAGCAAGAAAACGAAATAACGACGGCGCAAACCGCTCCCGCTGCACCGGTTGCGTCGGACCAGGCCGCGATGCCCGCGCCGGTGCAGGCATCGGTTCCTGAGGCCCCCAAGGCCGCTTCGACGCCTGCGCCCGCATCGGCTGAGAAGGTCGCGCCTGCCGCTGGCGAGGGAGTTGCCCCTACCGCCGAAGAGGATGCCGTGCCCGTAAAGCCCAAGCGTACACGCCGTGCGCCTAAGTCCGCCGCTGACGGCGAGGAGGCTGCCAAGCCCAAGCGTCGCACGACGCGCACCACGCGCGCGAAGCGGCCCACTGCCGCCGATGCTTCGGCCCCCATTTCCGATGAGGTCGCGCAGGCCCGTGCGCTGGCGCAGATTAGCGAGGCTCAGGTTGTGCGCGCCCGTCGCCGTGCTGCCGAGCGCGAGGCCGCAGCGCTGACCGAGCTTGCAGCGCCGGTCGTCTCCGAGGCGCCTGAGGCCATCGGGGCCCCTGTCGCGGGGCAGCCGACCGAGAAGCCGGCTCCGCGCACGCGTCGTCGTGCGGCCAAGTCTCAGCAGGATGCTGAGCAGGTGGCCCAAGAGTCCGGTGAAGCTCCGGCTCGTTCTGCAGTAGGGGAGGGTGCGCAGCCCTCTGAGTCTCCAACACCTGCCGAGGCCAACGAGGTTCCTGTTGTCGATCCCGCTCTTCGCCCGCACCGTCGCGGCCGCAAGCCCAAGGCCTTTGTCGAGGCCGAGAAAGCTGCCGCTGCGGCTGCAGCCGCAGCTCAGGGCGCCGCGATGACCGCCGCGTCTGCGCCCGTCGTCGACGCTCCTGCCCAGGGAGCCGCTGCCACCGAGGCCGACGCGCATGCCGAGGGCTGTCTCTTATACACATCTCCGAGCCCACGAGACCGATCAGTATCTCG